>DATGEF010000266.1:0-2880 GCA_035310405.1 Chloroflexia bacterium
CCCCAGCAGCGGCGACGCCTGGATCGGCGGCAGCCGGCTCTCGGAAAATCCCCGGGCGGTCAAGCGCCAGATCGGCTATATGCCCGACTATTTCGGCGTGTACAACGACATGCGGGTCTGGGAATACCTCGACTTTTTCGCCGGCGCCTATCAGGTCGCGCCGGCCGGGCGCGCGGCCATGATCACGGACCTGCTGACGCTCGTCGATCTGACCAGCAAGCGTGATAACTATGTCGACGAGCTGTCCCGCGGCATGAAGCAGCGGCTGGGGTTGGCCCGCACCCTGGTCCACAACCCGGCGTTACTCATCCTCGACGAACCGGCCTCGGGCCTGGACCCGCGCGCGCGGATTGAGCTCCGCGAGCTGCTCAAAGAGCTGCGCCAGCTGGGCAAAACGATCCTGATCTCGTCGCATATCCTGACCGAGTTGGCCGAAGTCTGCACCCATGTCGGAATTATCGAGCGGGGGCGGCTGCTGGTCAGCGGGTCGATTGACGAGATCTTGCGCCGCATGCAGCCCACACGCACCATCCAGGTCCGCGTCCTGGGGCGGGGGGTGCAGGGCATGGAGGTCTTGCGCACGATCCCGGGGGTGCAGGATGTGAGTTGGCTACCCGCCAGTGGCGCCGGCGCACCGGCGGGCCTGGCCGGCGGCAATGGGAACCAACCGCCCGCCGCAAACGTTATCCCGGATGGGCCGGGAGTCTTACACGCCCGGGTGCTGGGCGACGAGCAGCTGTTGGGCGCGATGCTGGCGACGCTTGTCCGCACGGAAATCCCGGTATATAGCTTTCATGAAGAAGTGAGTGACCTGGAAGACATCTTCCTGCGCACCACGCGAGGGCTCGTCCAGTGAGTACGCTTGTCGACCGGCTCAACCATCTGGCCCAGGCCAACCCCCTGATCAGCAAAGAGCTCCGCAGCCGGATGCGCAGTGGGCGCACGATTATCCTGCTCACGGTCTATCTGTCGGTGCTGTCGCTAGTGGCGCTGGGCTTTTACTGGATCATCTATGCGAGCGCGAGCCTGCGCAGTCCGTACGATCAGCAGGTGGGCCGTGATTTGCTGTACGCGATCGTCACGTTCGGTACCTTGCTGGTGACCTTCCTGGCTCCGGCCGTGACCGCTGGAGCGATCAGTGGCGAACGGGAGCGCCAGACCTTCGACCTGCTGATGACCACGTTACTGCGGCCCCGCGCAATTGTGCTCGGCAAGATGGGCGCGGCCCTGGCCTTTCTGCTTTTGCTCATCCTGGCCGTGGCACCCCTGGAGAGCCTGGCCTTCATGATCGGCGGCGTGGCGCCGGAGGAGATTCTCGGCTCGCTGGTGGTGCTGGTCTGTGGCGTGCTGCTCTATGGCAGCCTGGGCATTTTCTGGTCCAGCCTGATGCGCAGCACTGCGGCATCCACAGTCCTGGCCTACGCGACGATGCTGCTGGTGCTGGCGGGGTTCCCGTTTATCTGGTTTATCACCAGCATTATGTTGAGCATCAACGGCAACGGCTCGGCCATGTCCCACAGTGTGATCTATGTGTACTTTACGGGGCTGATCCTCTCGACAAACCCGCTGATCGCCATGGGGCTCAGCGAAACCTTTGTCCGCGCCGGCCACCCCCTCTTCTTCTACACGGATGACCGCCTGATTAACGGGCAAACGATCTTCATCCTGCAGCCCTGGGTGCTTTATTGCCTCCTTGCGGTGATCGTCAGCGCGCTGCTGCTGGCCTGGAGTGTGCGGCTGCTGCCGCCCGTGCGCCGGCACCAGGCACTAGCGGCAGCCCGGCAAGCCATCCCTGCGGTGTCCGGCACCCCAGTAGCGGGCCCGCCCCTGGCGAATGCAGAACACGTAATGCAGGATGCGGAATCCGATCCGGTTGCTGCGCCGGTCCCGGGAGAGGGCGAATATGGCGCGTAGCGTAACCCCTGCGGGGACCAGCGCGCCGGCCTATACCACCCTGTTGCGGGGGCTGGCGGTCGTCGAGCGCCGCATGCGGCTGGAGGAAGCGGTCCAGGGGGCGCCCTGGGCCGCCGCCGGGGGGCTAGGGCTCGCCCTGGGGCTCGCCCTGGCCGCTCGGGTCACCCCCCTGCTGCCGCCGGCGGAGGTGGCGCTGAGCGCGGCCGGCCTGGTGCTGGCCGGGATCGCCCTGCGGGCCACCGTCGCCGCGCTGCGCCGCCGGCCCCGCCTGGTCGTGGCCCGGCGGGCCGATGCGGTGCTGGCCTTAGACGAGAAAGTCGCGACGGCAGTCGCCCTCCAGACCCACCATCCGTCCGGGGTCAGCCCCTTCTTGCAGACCGCGCAGGTCGCCGATGCCGCGGCTAGCCTGCAGGCGGCCTTAGCGGCCCTCCCGGCGCAGATTCCCGTCCAGCCGGCGCGCCGGACGTGGGTGACGCCGCTGCTGCTGTTATTGTTATTTGTGGCCGCCCTGTTGGCCCCCAATCCGCTCCAGAGCTACTGGGACGAGCAGGCGGCGCTCCACCAGCAGCAACAAGAAGAGGCCCAGCACATCGACCAGTTGCAGCAAGAGCTTGCCGCCCGCCCGGGAGACAAAGACCCCGCGCGCCAGGCGCTGCTGGCCGAGCTGGATCAGCTACATCATGATCTCCAGTCGGGTAACCTGAGCCGGGACCAGGCGATGTCGCAGCTATCAGCAGCCGAAGCCAAGCTGCAACAGCAGCTCGATACCCAGGCCCCCGGTGAGCAGGCGGCGTTGGATGCCTTGAGCCGGCAGCTGGATGCCCAGAGCGGGGCGCTGCACAATGCCGCCACGGCCCTGCAGCACAACGATACCAAAGCGGCGGCGGCGGCCCTGCAGCAAGCCGGAGCCGATACCGCGAAGCTGACCCCCGAGCAGCGGCAAGCCCTGGCGCAGCAGCTGCGCCA
>DATGEF010000267.1:0-11892 GCA_035310405.1 Chloroflexia bacterium
CGTGGCGGTCTACTATATCGCCGCGGTGCGGGGCGCGGCGCACGCCGCGGCGGCGCAGGCCTGGATCAGCTACGTGCTCTCGGACGCCGGGCAGGCCATCCTGGGGCGGTACGGATTCCGGCCGGCCGCGATCACCCCGGAGGGCCGATAGCCCCGCCGGCCAGTCAGCGGCCGGGCTGGCCGGCGGTGGTGAGCGGCGGGGCCCTGGCGACGGCGAGCGCGGTCGGGGTCGCCTTCCTGAGCCTGCCGCTCCTCGCGCTGCTGCTGCGGGTGCCGCTCGCGAGCCTGGCGTCTTACCTGGCCACGCCTCTAGTGCGGGACGCCCTGCGGCTGAGCGCCCTCAGTAGCCTGGCCAGCCTGGCGCTGATGGTCGGATTCGGCACGCCGCTCGCCTATCTGCTGGGCCGCCGCACGTTTCGGGGCAAGGCGTTGCTGGAGACGGTCCTGGAGCTGCCGCTGATCCTGCCGCCGGCGGTCGCGGGGGTCGCGTTGCTCTTTGCCTTCGGGCGCCGGACGCCGCTGGGCACGCTGTTGCACAGCTGGCAGCTGGACGTGGCCTTCACGCTGGCCGCCGTCGTGCTGGCCCAGACATTTGTGGCCGCCCCATTCTACATTAAGTCGGCCCGCGCCGGCTTTCAAGGCGTCCCCCGCGAGTTGCTCGACGCCGCGGCCACCCAGGGGGCTAGCGGCTGGGCCACCTTCCGCCATGTGGTTGTGCCCCTGGCGGCGCCCAGCCTGGCCGGCGGGGCCATCCTGGGCTGGGCGCGCGCGGTGGGTGAATTCGGCGCGACCATCCTGTTCGCCGGCAACTTCCCGGGCCGCACGCAGACCATGCCCCTGGCCATCTATACGGCGCTGGAGTCGGATGTGAACGCCGCCATTGTGCTGGCGGCGATCCTGGTCCTGACGTCTTTCACCGTGCTCTTAGTCTTCAAGCTCGTCAGCGGCGGCCGCCTGGAGGTGAGCCCCGAGTGACGGCACGGCCCCGGCCGTGCCGCCGGGGCCGTGCCGGACGCTACTGCACATCAAAGGTAAGCGTTTTATTGAGCGCCCCGTTAAGATAGAGGTCCACTTTGTATTTGCCTACCGGGAACGGCTTCGACGGCGCCAGCGAAAAATTGAGCGGGGCACTGCCCGTAGCGAGCTCCGTCTCATCGATTTTCTGGTCTTTGACCTGCCCATTGGCGGCGTCGACCGCCGTCCAGACCGCCTTGACTTTGGTGTCGTCGGGGGCATTGGCCAATTGTACGACACAATGGATGGTATCGTTCGGGCCAAAAGTCGTCGCCGGATTGACCGCTTTGCCATCCTTAAAATCATGGGCGAGATCGGCACTCTGGATATTGGCCGTGCTGGCGTCGCAGCCCACGGCGGTGGCCGCCAGCAGCAGCAGCAGGGTCCAGGCAACTAGATGGCGCATAGCTAAGAAACCTCCTCAGATATGGGTTTGGCTAACGAGTATCATCGTGGCTCTTTGCGCCGCCCGGCGCGCGCCATCATCCCTATGCAAAGATAGTGCCATGATTAGATAATCTGGCGGGCTGCCGCCCGCTGCACCCCGTTGCCGCGCACCTCCGGCCGGATGGCCGCTTGCATTTCGGCGCGGCTTTTGGTATAATGCGCAGGCATGGGGATGTAGCTCAGCTGGGAGAGCACGACACTGGCAGTGTCGGGGTCAGGGGTTCGAGCCCCCTCATCTCCACCACACCGCAGCGCCGCCAGGCTCCGATCGAGGAGCCTGTGGCGTTTTCGGGCCCCAACTGTATACCAGTAGGCTGCGAACAGGAGTAGTAGGCCGTTCCGCGCCAGCGAGCAGGAGATGGTGGAAGCCCTGCCCGGAGGGTCCGCGCCGCGGGCCGTAAGGCTGAACTCACCTGGGAGCCGCACCGGTGAACGCGCCGGATGCGCGCGGGCGGATCGCCCCGTCCATCCCGCCCTGAGCCGGGCCGGGTGCGCCCGTTATCGCGTGCCGAGTGGGCCGGCCTTCCCTGCAAGGATCGTCTGGCCAACATGGGTGGTACCGCGCGAGCTGCGAAGCCTCGCGTCCCTAGCTGCACAGCTGTGCCGGGGACGCGAGGCCTTTTTTATAGACTGACGACTACCACAGGTACGCCGGGTCCTGGGTGAGGAGGCCGTAGAGGTAGGCGAGCAGGCCGAGGGCGCAGAGGGGGGTGAGCCAGAGCAGCCAGCGGGGGCGGCTCGCGCCGGTCCAGAGCACCGCGGCCAGCGCCAGGCCCAGCGCGTAGCGGCTGGCGGCGATCTGGTGCTGGTAGCCGGCGCGGGGGATAAAGGCCAACAAGTGGACGTTGCCGACCATGGCGAGCCCCAGCGCCGCGGGGGCCTGCCAGACCCGGGTGCGCAGCCAGGTGCCGATCGGTCGCAGCACGGCGGCGAGGCCCAGGATGCCGAAGACAGTGGCCGGCGCGATATACTGCGCCGCGTAGCCCGCCGAACGCCAGGTTGGGTCGACCAGGTTGCCCTGGATCCAGTAGGTGATAAAGGGGATGGATTCCAGGGGGGGGAGCTCGGCCACGCTCGATTTGCCGAGTTGGGCGCTCAGGTAGAGGCCCCAGAGCGTGACCGGCACCAGGGCGGCCACCGCGGCGAGCAGCCCGCGCCCGTCGCGCCGCAACAGGGCGGCGCCGGCATAGGCGGCCACGAAGTAGAGCGCGTGCTCCCGGGTCAGTAGGGCGGCGGCCGCGGCCAGAGCGCCCCAGGCGAGGAATTTTGGATTTTGGATTGGGGATTTTGGACCAGCGGATTTTGGATTTTGGATTGGGGATTTTGGATTGGAGACGGCGTCAGTGGCGATCCGGATATCGTCTCCTGCCCCCCAACTCCCAACCGCCAACCTCTCGCCTGCGGATTTTGGATTGGTCGAATCTGGCCTCTCGGGGGATTGGGGTTCCCAGTAGGTGACGGCGAGGGCGACGAGGGCGAAGGCGAGAGGTTCGGGGGTGTCGAATTGGAGGGCGACGGGGATGCCGGCGGCGAGGGCATAGCTCAGCGCGAACCAGGGGCTGCGGCCCCAGCGCTGTAGCAGCCGGGCCACCAGCAGCGTGCCGCCCCCCACGGCCAGCCAGTTGAGCAGCAACATGGCGTAGGGCATCAGCGGGCGCTGGCCCAGTGCGGCCAGGTCGATCAGGAGCGGGAAGAAGATGCGCTGCAAGCGGATGCTGGGCAGGTCGAGAAAGGGGACGGCATGCAGCGGGTGCTGGGCGATATACAAATAGAATTGCCCATCGTAGCCGTTGGTGCCCTGGCGCTCGGGATGCAGCCAGACGGTCCCCTCGTGGACGAAGCCCAGGGGGTCGCCTTGAAAATGGCCCCAGAGCCAGCCCAGCAGGCCCAGGTAGAGCAGGGCCACGGCCCCGGCCACGATCGCCGGATTTTGGATTTTGGATCTGGGATCTTGGATGGGGATGGATGGGCCTGGGACGGCCCGCTGCTTACCGGGGGCCACGTCCTGGGGCGTGGCCGGCGCTGGCACTGTCGTTAGCTTGTCACTGATCACTGGATTACTCAGGCCGACAGGAGCATGACGAGCAGCGCCAGGACAACCAGGCTGCTGGCGGTCGAGAGCAGCAGCCGCAGCAGATTAATACGCATCAACTGGCGCATATCTTCGCCGGCCGCCTGCCCGGCCGCCTTGACTCGGTTATAGACCGGTATGGCAATCAGCATGGTCGTCGCGGCGAGCGCCAGGTTCAGCAGCAGGGCGATAATCACGCCGACGACAGACAGCTTATCCGGGCGCACAAAAATCAGGATCAAGTTGCTAAGAATCGTCAGGCCGTAAGGCAGCAACAGCGGAATGGTCAGGCGCTTTTCGTATTCGGCAATGTAGGCGGCGAAATCCGCTTTCCCCACGTAGGCGAAGAGGGGGTAGGCTTCGTAGTGGATGTAGGCTTGCACGCCGTTACTGAAGAGCGTCAGGGCGACAAGCGCCACAAAGAGAATGATTCCCGGCGACATGGCATGACCCCTTTCATGAATTGTTCGACGACCCATCTCGGGCGTCACTCGTCACTCGCCATTACAAGGAGGCTATCCGATGGATACCAGCTACCGCCCGGCCGGCATCGAGCCGAAATGGCAGCGATTCTGGCAGGACTCCCAACTATACTATACGGGCGCGGGCAGTGACAAGCCCAAGTTCTATACCCTGGTCATGTTTCCCTACCCCTCGGGCGACCTGCACGTCGGCCATATGCGCAATTATGTGATCGGCGACGTGATCGCGCGCTACCAGACCATGCTGGGCTACCAGGTGATGAACCCTATGGGCTGGGATGCGTTCGGCCTGCCCGCCGAAAACGCGGCGATCAAAGAGGGCCGGCATCCGCAGGACCGCACGCTGGCCAACGTCGGGCGCATGAAAGAGCAGTTCTTCAAGATGGGCATCGTCTACGATTGGCCCCGCGAGGTGACCTCGTGCCTGCCCGATTATTACCGCTGGACACAGTGGATGTTCCTGCAGCTCTACCAGCGCGGCCTGGCCTATAAGAAGCTGGCCGCCGCCAACTGGTGCCCGACCGATCAGACGGTGCTGGCCAATGAGCAGGTGGTGGACGGCCGCTGCGAGCGTTGTGGCAGCCTGGTGACGCGCAAGGACCTGAATCAGTGGTTTTTCCGCATCACGGCCTATGCCCAGCGCCTGCTGGACGACCTGGACGGGCTGGACACCTGGCCGGAGCGGGTGCGGGTGATGCAGCGCAACTGGATCGGCCGCTCGGAAGGCGCCGAGCTGGCCTGGCCGGTCGTGGGCACGGCGGACACGGTGCGCTTTTTCACTACCCGCCCGGATACCGTCTATGGCGCCACTTTCATGGTCCTGGCGCCCGAGCATCCCCTGGTCGCCCAACTGGTGAGCGCGGCCCAACGGCCGGCGGTCGAGGCGTATGTCGCGCAGACGCGCCGGGCGAGCGATATCGAGCGGCTGGCCACCGACCGGGAAAAGACCGGCGTTTTCCTGGGCGCCCAGGTGACCAACCCGTTCACGGGCCAGGATATCCCGATCTACATCGCCGATTACGTGCTGGCCACCTATGGCACGGGGGCGATCATGGCCGTGCCCGGCGGCGACGAGCGCGACTACGCCTTCGCGCAGAAGTATGGCCTGGCGATCATCCCGGTCGTCGCGCCGGATACGGACCCGGGGACCCTGATCAACAGTGGCCCGCTGGACGGCCTGAGCAGTGCCGCGGCCCAGGCGCGGGTGATCGCCATGGCGGCCGAGCAGGCGATGGGCCAGGGGACGGTGATCTACCGCTTGCGCGATTGGCTGATCAGCCGCCAGCGCTACTGGGGGGCGCCGATCCCGATCGTCTACTGCGCGCACTGTGGCGAGGTGCCCGTGCCCGAGGATCAGCTGCCCGTCGTGCTGCCCTATGACGTCGACTTCCGGCCGACCGGCGAGAGCCCGCTGGCGCGCAACGCGGCCTTTGTGCAGACCACCTGCCCGCAATGCGGCGGCCCGGCGTCGCGCGACGTCGACACGCTGGATACCTTTGTCGACAGCGCGTGGTATTTCTTCCGCTATTGCGACCCGCATAACGCGGCGGCCCCGTTCGACCCGGCCCTGGCCGCGCGCTGGATGCCGGTCGACCAGTACACCGGCGGGGTGGAGCATGCCATTCTGCACCTGCTCTATTCCCGGTTCCTGACCAAGGTCCTGTTCGATATGGGCCTGAGCTCGGTCGACGAGCCGTTTCGGCGGCTGTTTACGCAGGGCATGATCAACAAAGGCGGCATCAAAATGTCCAAGTCGAAGGGCAATGTTGTGCCCGTCGACGGCCTGGTCGACCAGTACGGGGCCGATACCGGGCGGGTCTTCATCCTGTTCATCGGCCCGCCCGAGCTGGACGCGGAATGGAGCGACAAAGGCGTCGAGGGGGCCGCCCGCTTCCTGAACCGCGTCTGGCGCCTGTATGACGGTGTGACGCTGGGTGCGGCCGGCAGCGGCGCGGCGCGCGACCCGGCGGACTACCCCCCGGCCGACCGCCAGTTGCTGCGCCTGGCGCACACGACGATCCGCCGCGTGACGGACGATATCGCCCGCTTTCACTTCAACACGGCCGTCAGCGCCACGATGGAGCTGGTGAACGGCATGATCGCGTACCGGGACGGGCAGGGTGGGACGGCGATCTATGCCCAGGTCGCCGCTATCCTGCTGCTGCTGCTGGCCCCTATCGCGCCTCATATTACGGAGGAGCTGTGGCACACGCGGGGCGGCCGGGACAGCATCCATCAGCAGCCCTGGCCCCGCTACGACGCGGCGCTGGCGGCGGCCGAGACGATCCCGCTGGTGGTGCAGGTGAACGGCAAAATGCGCGACCGCCTGGCGGTGCCTGTGGGCATCGACGCCGCGGCGGCCCGCGCCCAGGCCCTGGCCAGCGATAAAGTCCGGGCCTACCTGGCCGGCAAAACCCCGCGTCAGGTGATCTACGTGCCCGGTAAGCTGGTCAATATCGTCGTCTGAAGGCGGGCGGCCGGGGGGCGCCCCGGCCGGCCGCCTTCAGACACCGCTGAAGGCGCTGAAGCCGCCGTCGACCGGCACGACCACGCCGTTGACGAAGCTGGCGCCGGGGCCACAGAGCCAGATCAGCGTGCTCAGCAGCTCCGTGGGCTCCCCAAACCGGCCGGCCGGCGTGTGGTCGACGATCGTCTGCCCGCGCGCCGTCAGCGTCCCGTCCTCCTGGAGGAGCAGCGCGCGGTTCTGATCGCCGATAAAAAAGCCGGGCGCGATCGCGTTGACCCGCAGCCCGGCGCCAAAGGCGCGGGCCAGCTCGACCGCGAGCCAGCGGGTCGCGTTCTCCACCGCGGCTTTCGCCACGCCGTAGCCCACCACGCGGGTCAGCGCCCGCTGCGCCGCCATCGAGGAGATGTTGACGATGCAGCCACGCCCTGCGCGGGCCATCGCCGCCCCGAAGACCTGGCTGGGCAACAGGGTGCCGTGCAGGTTCAGCGCGATCACCTGGTCCAAGCCCTCCGCCGGCAGGTCGAAGAACGTCTGCCCGGCGCCGAGGGTGGCCGCCGGCAGATTGCCCCCCGCCGCGTTGACCAGGATGTCGATCCGGCCCCACTGCGCCAGCACCGTGTCCCGCGCGGCCTCCAGTTGCCCCCGGTCCAGCACATCGGCGGGCAGTGCCAGCGCCCCGCCCCCCGCGGTGGCGATCGCCTGCACCAGGGCGTCGGCCGGCGCGCGCCGGCGGCCCAGCACGCCAATCTGCGCGCCGGCCGCGGCCAGCCCGCGCGCCATCGTCCCGCCGAGCACCCCCGTGGCCCCGGTGACGATCGCGACCTGGCCGTCCAGGCCGAACAGCTCACTCCAGCGGGTCATCCCTGCCTCCTTACCAGTAATCGCCCTGAGTATGGCCCCGGGTCATTGCCCGATCCCATCAGTCGGCCGGGACCCGATAGGCGCGCTGGGCCAGGCCCAGGGCGCAGTCGTGGGCCATCGCGGCCGCCTCGTCGTCGGCCAGCAAGCCCTGGACCACGAGCCCGGCCAGCCAGTTGCAGCTCACCCGCCGCCAGACGTCATGCCGCGCCGGGATCGAGGCGAACGCGCGCGTGTCGTCGTTGAAGCCGGCGGTGTTGTACAGGCCCGCCGTCTCGACCACGAGCTCGAAGTAGCGGCGCATGCCGTTGACGCTATCGAAGAACCACCAGGGGGGCCCGAGCAGCAGCGCGGGATAGTGGCCGGCCAACGGCGCCAGCTCGCGGCTGTAGCTGCTCTCGTCCAGGGTAAACAGGATCAGCCGGAAGCGGGGATCGCTGCCATAGGCGTTCAACAACGGCTGTAAGTTGCGGGTCCATTCCGTGGCTACCGGGATGTCCGCGCCCTTGTCCGGCCCGAAGCGCGCTGCGATCGCTGCGTTGTGGTCGCGCAGGCTCCCGGCGTGCAGCTGCATCACCAGCCCATCCTCGACGCTCATGCGGGCAAACTCCAGCAGCATATGGGCCGTGAAGCGAACCACGTCGTCGGCGGCGGCCGGGCCGCGCAGGGCCCGGGCGAAGATAGCGTGGCTCTCGCCGGTGCTCAGGCGCGCCGTATAGGGGGTGAGCACGGCATGGTCGGTCGCCAGCGCGCCCATTTGCTTGAAGAACGCCCGCCGCTCCTCCAGGGCGCGGATGAAGGTCGGATAGTCGACGACGTCGACGCCGGACGCGGCGCTGAGGGCGGCGATCTGGGCCGGCCACTTTGGATGGCCCAGGTTCACCACGGCGTCGGGCCGGAACGTCGGCCGGATGTCGCTTAGTCCGGCCGCGTGCAGCTGGCGGTGGTGGACCAGGGGGTCGGTCGCCGCGTCGGTGGTGCAAAGCAGGGCGATCTGGAAGCGATCGAATAGGGAGCGCGGCGCGAACGCCGGGCGGGCCAACTGCGCCTCCAGGTGATCGTAGATGCGTTGTGCACTCTCGCCGGTGAGCCGCTCCTCCACGCCGAACAGCTCGACCAGCTCGGCGGCGAGCCAGAGGCCGGTCGGCGTGCCGCGGAACAAGTAAAAGTGCTCGGCGAAGCGCTGCCAGATCCGGCGGGGGTCGGTTTCGACCGGCGTGCCGTCCCGGGATGGCACGCCGAGATCGGCCAGGGCCACGCCCTGGCTGTAAAGTAGGCGAAAGACGTAGTGGTCGGGGATGATGAACAGGTCGGCCGGCGTGCCCAGCCGGGCGGCTGGGTCGGCCAGGAGCGCGGGGGCCACATGGCCGTGCGGGCAGATCAGCGGCAGGTTTTGCACCGCCGTATAGAGCGATCGGGCCACCGTGCGCTGGGCAGGGTCCGCGTCAAAACAGCGATCGGGCGCGAGCACCCAGGGGCTATGGGCCATACGTCTCCTCCCATTCCGGCCAGCGGATTCCGGCCACCCTATTGACAGCCGGGCGCGCTTCTGCTATAGTGTGTAAAACGTTTTACGTAAAACGTTTTACACGATTTTTAACTCCCTGTCAAGGGGCACCCGTAGCGAGCCAACCGCCCATGCGTAAGAAAGAGATCACCATCCGCGACGTGGCCGAGCAGGCCGGGGTCTCCGTCACCACGGTCTCCCACGTGCTCAACGGCAACGACGACCATGTCGGGCCGGCCAAGCGCGATCATGTGTTGGAGGTCATGCAGGCGCTCAACTACCGGCCCAACGCCATCGCCCGCAGCATGATCACCCGCAACACGGCGACCATCGGCCTGATCATCAACGAGCTGGAAAACGCTCTCTTTGTGCCCGTCATCGACGGCGTCAACGAGGTGCTGCGCGGCCAGGGCTATCATATTGTGCTGGCCAGCGCCCCCGATCTGGAGGGGGAAGTGCGCGCGATCGAGACCCTGCGCGCCCAGCAGGTCGACGGCTTCATCTTCATGTTGCTTTCGCTGCGCTATCCCAGCGAGCACCTGACCCGGCTCAAAGACGAAGGGGTGCCCTTTGTCGTCATCAACCGCACCCTGGACGACCCGGGCATCATGCAGATCCAGTTTGACGATCTCGGCGCGGGACGGAGCGCCACCGAGCATCTGTTGAGCCTGGGCCACACGCGGATCGCCACGATTAGCGGACCGCTCGCCGGTCCCGTGCCGCGCCGCAGCGCGCTCGACCGGCTGCAAGGTTGGCGCGAGGCCCTGCTGGCGCGGGACCTGGAGCCGGACGCGGCGTGGATCGCCGATGGCGGCTATACCCCGGCCGGGGGCTACGCCGCCGCCCAGCGCCTGCTGGCTCAGGGCCTCGGCCAGCCGGGCGGGCCCACGGCCCTCTTCGTGGCCAGCGATGAGATGGCGCTCGGCGCGCTCAAAGCCTGCCACGCCGCGGGCGTCCGGGTGCCCGCGGACCTGGCCGTGACGGCCATCGGCGATCCGCCGTTCGCCACCTATACAATTCCCGCTCTGACCACCCTGGTGTTGCCGGTGCCGCGTGCCGGGCGCCTGGCCGCCCGGATCGTGGTCGCCTGGATCAAGGCGGGCAAGCCGCCGCGCCCCCGGCGGTTCACCCTCAGCCTCACGCTGCGCGTGCGCGAGTCGTGTGGCGCGCCAGCGCGCGCGTCGGGGGGCCCCGTTAGCCGGCCAAGAGAAGCAGAAGCAGAAGCACAAGGAGGTAGATCGTGAAACAGAAGCAGACCTTCACCCGTTACCTGGCCCTGGGCACCCTGTTCCTGGCGGTGACCCCGCTGCTGGCCGCCTGCGGCGCCGACGCGGCGCCGGCGGCCACCCCGGTGAGCACCACGGGGGGCGCCGCGGCCCCCGCCGCGAATGGCCTGCCCGCGTTGCCGGCCCAGCCCATCAAGCTGCAGATCGTGGACGTCGGCGGCACCGTCACCCTGCTGCAGCCCGTACTCGACAACTACAAAAAGGCCAACCCCGATAAAGTCAGCGATATCCAGGTGGTCAAGGCCCTGGCTCCCGACCTGCCGGGCAAGCTCAAGGCCCAGCAAGACGCGGGCAAAGTCACCTTCGACGTGGCCCTGAGCGGGTTCGACGCCATGTACGCCGGGGTCGAGCAGGGCCTCTGGGTGCCGATCACGCCGAACTACGACGCCAAGTTCCCCGGCCTCAAGGATAACTACCTGCCCCAGTCGCAGCAAGCCCTGGCGGCGACGCAGGGCATGGCCCTGCCGCTGGCCTACACCCCCAGCGGCCCCCTGTTCGAGTACAACCCGGCCAAGGTGCCCAACCCGCCCAAGACGATCGACGATCTGAAGGCCTGGATCAAAGCCAATCCGGGCAAATTCGAGTATGCCCAGCCCGACAACTCCGGCCCCGGCCGTACACTATTGATGGGCTTGCCCTACCTGCTGCACGACAAAGATCCGAAAGACCCGATCAACGGCTGGGCCAACACCTGGGCCTTCCTCAAAGACATCGACGGCTCGATCGACTATTACCCGAACCGCACCAGCGCCACGATGACCGAGCTCGCCGACGGCACCCGCTGGATAATCGCCAGCACGATGGGCTGGGACATCTCGCCGCGCGTGCAGGCGCAGGTGCCCAAAGGCGACCAGACCGCCCTGCTGGACGGCACCACCTTCGTCAGCGACTCGCAGTTCGTCATGATCCCCAAGGGCCTGTCCGATGACCACCTGGCGGTGGCCCTCGACCTGATGAGCTGGATCCTGAAACCCGATCAGCAGGCCGTCGAGTATGACAGCGGCTACTTCTATCCCGGCCCGGCGGTCAAGGGCGTCACGCTGAGCATGGCCCCCGCCAAGAGCCAGGCTGCGCTGAAGGATTTCGGGCGCCCCGAATACGACGACATGGCCCAGCGCGTCCCGGTCGAGATGCCGCTGGCGGCCAAAGATCTGCTGGCCGCCTTTGCCAAGTGGAAAACCGACATCGGCGGCGCGAAGTTGAAGACGATACCGTAGCGGGCAGCAGGAGACGGGAGGCGCTATGGACCGGACGGAGCCAATCGAGAAGCTGGAAATGCGTGGCGTGGCGCGCCACTTCGGCACGACGCCGGCGCTGGTCGACTTCGATCTGCAGATCGCCGGGGGCCAGTTCGTGACCTTGCTCGGGCCCAGCGGCTGCGGCAAATCGACGGCCTTGAACTGCCTGGCTGGCCTGCTGCCGCTCACCGCGGGTACGATCTGGCTCAACGACCGGCCGATCGTGCAGATCCCAGCTGAAAAGCGGGGCTTTGGTATGGTCTTCCAAAGCTACGCGTTGTTCCCCCACCTGACCGTGGCGCGCAACGTGAGCTATGGCCTGGAAATCCGCCGGGTGCCGCGGGCCGAGCGCACCCGACGGGTGGCGCAGGCCCTGGCGCTGGTGCATCTGGAAGGCTATGCCGATCGCTACCCAGGGCAGCTCAGCGGCGGGCAGCAGCAGCGCCTGGCCCTGGCCCGCACCGTCGTGCTGGAGCCCAGCTTACTGCTGCTGGACGAGCCGTTATCGAACCTGGACGCCAA
>DATGEF010000268.1:0-2523 GCA_035310405.1 Chloroflexia bacterium
GGGAGACCTCCAAATGGATAAGGGAGTCGGCGGTGCCGGTAGCCCGATCTTACACCGAAGAGGCTCCTTGTGCCAGGGCCGGCAATACCTCCGAAGCTCTCATAAGAGTTCGCCAGCGGTATCAAACAATGCAGCGCACCCACCAGGCGTAGACCGCTTGTCACGCCGGCCGGTCTATGCTACACTGACCACATGGCTGAGACACTCAAATTGATGTGCGTCCTGGCCCACCCGGACGACGAGTCGCTGGGCACGGGGGGCATCCTGGCCAAGTACGCGGCCGCGGGCGTCGAGACCTACCTGGTCACCGCCACGCGCGGCGAGCGCGGCTGGACCGGCGCGCCGCAGGACTACCCCGGCCCCGCGGCGCTCGGCCAGATCCGCGAGGGCGAGTTGCACGCCGCGGCCGCCGTGCTCGGCCTGCGCGAGGTCCGGTTCCTCGACTACATCGACGGCGACCTGGATCAGGCCGACCCGCGCGAGGCGATCGCCCGCATCGCCGGCCACCTGCGCCGCGTGCGCCCGCAGATCGTCGTCACCTTCGGCCCCGACGGCGCCTACGGCCACCCGGACCACATCGCCATCTGCCAGTTCACCAGCGCGGCCGTCGTCGTCGCCGCCGACCCCGCGTTCGCCACCCCCCCGGCGGACGGCTGGCCCGCGCACCGCGTGGCCAAGCTCTACTACAGCGTCTGGACCCAGGCCGAATTCGCCATTTACCAGTCGGTCTTCGGCGACCAGGTGATGCCGGTCGACGGCGTCGACCGCCGCCCCGTGCCCTGGCAGGACTGGGCGGTCACGACGCGGGTCGCGACCGTCGACCACTGGCGCACGGTCTGGCAGGCGGTGAGCTGCCACCGCAGCCAGCTACCGGGGTACGGCAGCCTGGCGAACCTGCCGGAGGCGCAGCACCGGGTGCTCTGGGGCGCCCCGGGCCTCTACCGCGCCTACAGCCTGGTGAACGGCGGCCGCCAGCTCGAGCACGACCTCTTCGCGGGCTTAAGGTAAGTTTTCTGGTACACCATCATGGGCGCGATCTCCTGGCCCGGCCAGCAACTCCGCGAGTGTTTGCATAATGGCGTCCACCAGCGTCTCGGCCGGCCAGCCGCGCCCGATCACCAGCTTGTCGTACATCTCGAAGCTGGTAAGCGCCCACAACCAGTCGGCGGCGCGATCGGTAGCCCAACCAGCGGCGAGCGGTGTGTCCCCGGCCAGCCATTCCACCGCCCGCCGGGTGTTGTGCCAGATCTCCTGCTGATAGCCCCGCGCCAATGCGGCGTAATCTGGGTCGTAGACGGTCTGCGCCTGCAAGGAGCGTAGCAAGTCGGCGTAGGATCCAAAGAAGGCGAAGAGGCGACCAAGCACGGACCGGAAGGCCGGGGCCTGGTCGGCGGCAGCCAGAAAATCTGGCATCAGGTTCTTGAGGGCCACGTCGGCGAGGCGGCGGGCCACCGCCTGCAATACCCCACTCTTGGAGCCGAAATGGACATAAATGGTGGCGCGCGAAACGCCCGCTTTGGCCGCGATGGTGTCCACGCTAAAGTGCGGATAACCCTTATCCTGCAACAACTCACAAGCCGCGTCAAGGATGTAGGTGCGTGTCGCTTCCGACTCCTGCGCACGCTTCGGCGATGTATAGGTACGGCGCTGTCTGGTCATGGCATCCATTATACGCGAACCTCTTGACAAAGGCAATTCACTAGATATATAGTATGTATAGTGAATTTGGCGAGGTGTTTCACCCTCGGAGATGAGAAGCTGCGCTAGTCTCGCGTTAGTAGGCGAGACAGGCGCCATGCCCCAACGGAGGCCGCACGATGTCAACCACAGAAAACAAAACCACAGTGCTGCGCTTGATGGACGAATATTTTAATAACGGCAACGAGCAGACCTGGGACGAGTTGGCGGACCCTGACGTGGTAATCCACGGCGTCACGGCTGACATACGGGGCGCGGGGGCCGCAAAGCCCTTCTATGCCCAGCTGAGGAAGGCCTTCGACCCCTGGCACCTCGCGGTAGAAGAACTGATCGCTGAGGGAGATCAAGTCGTGGTGCGTTTGATCGAGAGTGGAACTATGAGCGGCCCCGTCATGGGCCAGCCGCCTAACGGCAAACAGTTTGTGCTGGAGACGGTACAGATTTGCCGCATACACCAAGGGAAGCTGGTGGAGATGTGGGGTTTTCGCGATAGCGGCGCTATAATGCGCCAATTGGAGCTGGTGCCTGGCCCAGCCGCGATCCACACATAAGCACTAAATGGAAGTAGCCCAGCGCCGTAGGCCGCTGGGTGAGGAGCGCGGGGGTGGATCTTGCTAGCCCACCACCCGGGCACCGGGCGGATCGGCGGGCTCCCGCGTGCGCCACAGGCAGGCGCGGCCATCCCAAACGACGCCGTCGGGCGTGCTGCGGACAAACTCCACCAAGACCTCGGGCGCGATGGCCCACCCGCCGTCGGGCGTGGGCTCCAGAAACTGGGGGCCAAATTGTTCCTGGATCTGGGCGACCGTGGCCGGCTGGTGCAGG
>DATGEF010000269.1:0-9216 GCA_035310405.1 Chloroflexia bacterium
CTACCCGGCGCTGGGCGCTGGGGGCGGTGTTCGTCTATCAATTGGCGCTGCTGTACCGCCATGAGCAGGGCCTCGATTTGAATGTGGGCCTTAAAGCCTTCCTCAAGGCTGCCGGCTGATTTATGACCATGCCTCAGTTAATCAACGCGCTCCAGGGGGTTATCCATGGCCGAGGTAGTGCGACTCAGCGACAAATTCGCGCGGTTTACAGAGTACTGGACGCCGAAAATCGCGGGCGAGCTCAACGGCGCATATGTCTTGCTCGCCAAGCTCAAGGGTGAGTTCGTGTGGCATCAGCACGCCAACGAGGATGAATTTTTCCTGGTGATCAAAGGGCGTTTGTGCCTCAAGTTGCGCGACCGCGACATTTGGTTACAGGAGGGCGAGTTTTTCATCGTACCCCAAGGGGTCGAACATTGCCCCGTCGCCGAAGAAGAAGTCCATGTCTTGCTCTTCGAGCCACAAGCCACGAAGCATACGGGCGAATTGATCACCGACCGGACGGTCACGTCCTACGAGCACATCTGATCGCGTGCGGATCGCGGCGTCGGTGCCACCCCTGGGCGCCAACGCGCGGCGCGTTGGCGCCCAGGGGTGCGCCTTTCTCGATTCCCCACGAATCCGCGCATAGCCAATCAGCCGCTGTGGCTGTGGCCGCCGCCGCGCTTGCCGTTATGCTGGTGGCGGTGGGATTTACCGTGGTCTGGAGCGCTGGCGGGTGCTCCAGTCGTCGTATCGGCCGGCGTTCCCGCACTCGCAGGTAGGCTGCTCGGGGGCGGCGTGTGATCGCCGCCGATCACCGGCACGGGTGGGCTGGCGGCCCCAGCCGGCGCGCCGGCGGCACTGGAGGTTGCCGGCACGCTGGCGGCCTGCTGCGGCGGCAGGACGAGCCCGGTATCGTCGTCCGAGGTATCCACTTCCTGGACATCATGCAGGGCGAGCGGGATCGGCTGGGGCGGGCCATCTGCGGCGAGGTGGGCGACCGCTTTGTGGAGGGCGTCGCCGGCCAGCGCGGCAAAGTCCGCAGCGGGGTCTTGCTCGCCCTCGATATAGACCCGCGCTGTGCTGTTGCCGCTCCCATCGGGGGCGGACAGGCTCTTGACCGTCAGGGTCATGCCGGGGTTCGCCGCGCTGAAGGCTTGCTCCAGCGCGGCCGAGATGTTCCCGACCGCGCCATTCCCCATGTGGACCTGGGCCTGCATATTAATAGCCTTTTTCATGGTCACACTCCTCTCGCCTGCCGGCGATGACTATGTGTGCGTCGGGCCCGGAGGCCGCATCAGCGCTTGTTGCCGTAGGCGAAGCTGGACACCACGGTGCCGCTGCCGTCCAATAGCTCCGCGGCGTCCCCCTTGTTGTTCCAGATGGCCTGGCCCGATTGGAAGGAGAATCCGCCGCTGTCGGCGTGCGTCTCGTTGGTATAGATGCGGATCTTCTGGCCCGGCTGCAGGGTAAAGCCCTGCCAGGTGAATTCCTGGCCGCCGTATACATCGCGCAGCACCCAACCGTCCATATTGACCGGACTATCCCCGTTATTAGTGATCTCGACGTATTCGTCGGGCTCATTGGGTTTAATCGCCCCGTGATAGGAGATGTCGCTGATGGCCACCGCGCCACTGCTGGTGGTGTGCCCGCCGCTGGATGGGCCGGCCGGCCGGGCCGTGGCGGTGGGCCCAAAGCCCGGGCCCACCGTCTCGACGATCGCGGGCGGGAGATTGGGGTCCTCGGTCGGCACGGCGTCGGCGCCCGATCCACCGGGGTTGGTTTGCGTGGTCGCGACGCGGCCGGTGTCGAGCGAGACCCACTGGTTGCCGCGTTGCACGTCGAAGGCGATGATCGGGTGGATCTCCCAGAGGGTGCCCCGCGTTTTCCCGATCTGCTCCGGATGCTCCTGGTCCATCAGCAGCCAGCCACTGATGCGGATCTTGGTCTGGCCGTCGACGAGCGGGCGGATGCGCTCAAAGGCCCAGCCAGGATGTTGGGCGCGCACACGGGGCGTGATCTCGACGACGACCGCTTGCGAGCGGTCCTTGCTCGGACTGTCCACGATCCAGAGGTGGTTGTCGACGTCGTCCGGCGAGTGGCAGTTACACGATTCGGGGCCTTCTTGCTTGGCCCCGGCCAGCCAGCCCTCGACCTGCACAGGAATGCCTTCATACTGGGCCACCGCGGCGGCGTCTGCTGCCCCCCAGGTCGCGCGCGCGTGGCGGGCGACCCCCTGGGGCCATGGCAGACCCAGGATGCTGTTGATGGCCACGGGATACCAGGACGCCGAGTCGGTGCGGTCCTTGCGGATGTTCAACGCGGGGTCGCCGCCGTCGCCGGTGGAGGGACAGCCCTGGTAGTTGTTGGTCGGCACCGGCGGCTTATTGGCCTGGTTGGGCAGCCCCCCACTGGGATTGCTCATTACGTTGTTGCCCGCGCTGACGGCGCCGCGGCTTGTGGTCCCGCCGGTCCCGGTGTTGCCGCCGGTTCCGGGGTTACCGCCGTTACTGGGGACAAAGCCCCCGCCACTGGTGGGGGCGGGGGTCGAATCGGTCGTGCTCGTCGTGCTACAGGCATTGACCAGGGTCAAGCCACCGGCCAGGATCAGTAGAAGTATGGCTACCGCCATGTGTCGCTTCATTGTAGCCCCCTTTGGTGTTCCTGTGCGAAGCCCACCGTTGACCCCAGATCCTGTTGGCTTACGGCCGCGTCTGCTCTATTATAAACCATAACGTTCAAATGGGCAGAATGCGACATCTGCTCGGAAATCTGCAACGCGCCCGCCGGCTCGCGATAGGGGGCGCGGCCGGGGGCGCCGCATCCGGCCGCGCCCCCTATCGGAAACGGACTAGTCATGGTATGATAGCTACAAAACCTCGTGTGGTGGGCAGCAGGAAGGAGCGGGCGGCGATGACCACTGCATGGCGGCCGACCGGGATCGGTCCGCTGGGCGACAAGCCCTGGGCCACCCATGTCGGTCTCTTTTACGAGACGGAGCAAGATCTGCTGGATGTCGAGATTCCCTATTTCCAGGCCGGCCTGGCCCAGGGCGAAGCCTGCTTGTGGGTGGTCAACGCGCCGCTGACGCAGGAAGCGGCGCGCACGGCGTTGCGCCAGGCCGTTCCTGACCTGGATCGCTACCTGGCGGACAACAGCATTGAAATTCTTGCCGACGATGCCTGGTATCGCCCTGGGGGCGTTTTTGATCTCCACCACGTCATCAATGGCTGGCAGGAGAAGCTCGATGGCGCATTGGCCCGCGGCTATGCCGGATTGCGTGTGAGCGGCGACACGGCCTGGGTCCAAGCAAAGGACTGGCGGGACTTTCGCGAATACGAAAAAGAGCTCGACGTGGCGGTAGCCAATCAACGGCTGCTTATGTTATGCACCTTCCCGTTAGCTGCGGCCAGCGCGGCTGAAATCCTGGATATGACGCGGACGCACCAGCAGACCATAGTCCGCCGCCACGGGAATTGGGAGATTGTCGAGACGCCCGAGTTGCGGCAAGCCAAAGCAGAGATCCAGCGCCTGAATGACAAACTCGAGCAGCGCGTGGTGGAACGCACCCGGGAACTTGCGGCGGCCAATGACGAGCTGCGCCGGGAGGTGGCCGCACGCCAGCAGACCGAAGCCGCCGAGCGCGAAGAGCGGGTGCTGGCCGAAGCGCTATCCGACACTGTGGCCGTGCTGAACAGCACCCTGGACTTCGAGGAGGTCCTGGATCGCATCCTGGAAAACGTCGGACGGGTGGTGGCCCATGATGTGTCGACTATTGCGCTCCTGGATCAGGACATCTGGCGCGTGGTGCGGCATCGGGGTTTCGCGGAACGCGGGCTAGCCGAGTGGATCGAAAGCCGGCGGGCATCCAGCGCGCAGCGCCCTGTGTTACAGCGCATGATCGAAACCGGCGAACCGCTGGTCGTCCCGGATACCCAAACGGATCCCGGCTGGGTATTCGCACCCCAGATCGACTGGATCCGTTCCTGGCTCAGCACCCCGATTCGCATCAAGGGCGCAATCATCGGCGTGCTCAACCTGCACAGTTCGGTCCCGGGCTTCTTTACCCCGGCCCAAGCGACGCGCCTCCAGGCCTTCGTGGATCAAGCAGGAATCGCGTTAGAAAACGCGCGCTTACTGCAAGCGGTGCAAAGCGGCCACGAGCGCTTGCAAACGCTCTCCCAACAACTGCTGATCGCGCAGGAAACCGAGCGCCGATCCATCGCCCGCGAATTACATGACGAGATCGGCCAGGTGCTCACCGCCGTGGGGGCCAACCTGCGGGTGATCGAGTTGTCGCGCGATCGTGTGACCCGCGCCCAGCGGCTGGAGGAAAGCCTGCGTCTGGTGGACGACGCGCTGAAGCGTGTGCGCGATCTCGCACTGGAGTTGCGCCCGTCGCTGCTCGACGATTTCGGCCTCGGGCCCGCGCTCGAATGGTACGTCGCGCGGCTGGCCGACCGCTCCGGCTTCGCCGCCACCGTGATTGCCGAGCCCGCCGAACTCCGCCTGCCGCCAAGCCTCGAAACCACCTGCTATCGCATCGCCCAGATCGCCTTGACCAATGTGGTCCGGCATGCCCAGGCGCAACACGTGCGGGTCGGCTTGTCGCAGCAGGGCGCGGAACTGACGCTGGTCATCCGCGATGACGGCGTCGGATTTGACGTGCCGGCGGCCCTGGACCGCGCCTCCCAGGGCGCCACGATGGGCCTATTGAGCATGCAGGAACGCGTCCGGCTCGCCGGCGGCCACCTGGCCATCCAATCGACTCCTGGCCAGGGCACCGAAATTCGCGCGCGCTTTCCGATTGTGTAAGATAGCGTGTAAGAGGTAGCAGCGTGGGCAACAACAGCTCTCCGGCCGAGCACCCCAGCCGGCCCCCCACCCGGGTCCTGCTGGTCGATGATCATACGCTAGTGCGTGCGGGGTTTCGCGCCCTGCTCGGCGAGTTGGGGATCCAGGTGGTCGGCGAAGCCGGCGACGGCGCTGAAGCCCTGCGCCTGATTGCTCGGCAGGTCCCCGATGTCGTGCTCATCGACATCGCGATGCCGGGGTTGAATGGTTTGGAGGCCACCGCGCGCATGGTCCAGGAATTTCCGGGGGTGCGGGTGATTATCTTGTCCATGCACGCGACCGCGGAGTACGCGCGGCGGGCCTTGCGGGCGGGCGCCGCGGGCTACCTGGTGAAAAACGCCGGGGCGGCCGAACTTGACCTGGCGATCACGGCCGCGGTGCGAGGCGATCTCTATCTCAGCCCGGAGGTGGCCAAAGTGATGGCCACCGATTACACGCCGGGCCGCCCCGGCGCGCCCGGATCAGGCGTCCGCTTGACCCCCCGCCAGCGTGAGATCCTCCAGTTGATCGCGCAAGGCTATACCCGCAAACAGATCGCGGCGCAACTGGTGATCAGCGTCAAAACGTTCGATACCTACCGCGCACAGCTCATGAAGCAAGTGGCCGTGCATGACGCTGCCGGTCTGATGCGCTACGCTATGCAAATCGGTCTCGGGCCGCGGGATGAGTGAGCCGGCCCAGTCACGGCCCTCCACCTCGATGGCGCCGCGCTCCCCGAAACTCAGCACTTCTTCTGATCCAAAACCGGAATTTCCCCTGATGCTGGGGACGGCCCGTTGGCCCTATATTTTAGAGAATGATTAGGCTACTACTGGTCGAGGACGAGGCAGATTACGCGCTCCTGATTCGCGCGATGCTCAGCGCCTTCCGTGACACGGAATTCGCAGTGGAAGAAGCGCATAGTCTCAGTGCGGCGATCCAGACGCTCCAAGCGCAGACCTATGACCTGATTCTGTTGGATCTCGGCCTGCCCGATTCGCGGGAGCTGGCAACCCTGCGCACGCTACGTGTGGTGGCGGCGCAGACGCCGATCATTGTGATCAGTGCCCACCCCGACGCGCAGATCCCCTTGCAGGCCGTACAAGAGGGCGCGCAGGACTACCTGCTGAAGGGCACGTTCAACTCGGGGGCCCTGGGCCGCGTGATCCGCTACGCCATCGAGCGCCAGGGCATCTTGCGCGCATTACACGAAAGTGAGCGCCAGCACCGTGCGGTCTTCGACCACACCCTGGCCGCCATATTCATGGTCGATGACGAACGGGGCTTCATCACGGCCAACCCCGCGGCCGGCCGCTTGCTGGGCCTACCCCTCGCGGAGCTCATCGGGCGGCGCATGGACGACCTGATTGAATGGGAGCGAGCGCCGCTCCTGCCGCCGGCCTGGCGGCGCTTTCTCGCGACCGGGCGCATGGCCGGCGAGTTCGTGGTGAAACGCCCCGACGGCGCCACCCGCATTATCCAGTTGGAATCGACAGCCAACGTCTTACCGGGGCAGCATCTCCTCTCCATGATTGATATTACGGAGCGCAAGCAGGCGGAAGAGGAGCGCCTGGTGCAGGAGAAGGCCCAGGCCGCCAACGAGGCCAAGAGCGAATTCCTATCGCGCTTGAGTCACGAGCTGCGTACCCCCCTCAGCGCGATCCTGGGTTTCGCGCAACTGCTGGAGATGAGCAACATCAACGCCCCCGACCGCGAGAGCGTGGAGATGATTATGCAAGCCGGCCGGCACCTGCTGGGACTCGTAAACCAGATGCTCGATATCTCCGCTATCGAGTCCCGCCAGCTGCCCCTGTCGCTGGAGACGTTCGCCCTGGATGCCGTGCTGTCCGAGAGCACGAATCTGATCGCGCCCGCAGCGGCGACGCGCGGCATAACGATCACGAGCGACATCGTGGGCCTGGCGGCCTGGCCGGTGCTCGCGGACCGCGATCGCCTGAAGCAGGTGCTGCTCAATCTGCTCTCCAATGCCGTCAAGTACAACCGCCCGGGAGGAGCCATTATAATCCGCTACCGGCGGGACCCGCCGGATCGAATCCGCCTGCTGATTAGCGATACCGGCCCCGGTATTCCCGCGGCCAAGATGTCACGGCTGTTCACACCGTTTGACCGGCTGGGGATGGGTGGGGGCGCCGTGGAGGGCACGGGACTGGGACTCGTCATCTCGAAGCAACTGATCGAGGCCATGCGCGGGCAAGTCGGCGCGGAGAGTGTCCTCGGCGTAGGTAGCACGTTCTGGCTCGAGCTACCTGCGCCGGCCGCGGAGTAGCGGTTGGATTAGCCCTCCAGGGCATAGGCGATCGCTTGCGCCAACGGCATCCCCGCCCCCACGGCCCGCGCACGGGCGGCGGCCGCGGAGTCGAGCATCGCGGCCACCGTCCGCAGATGGCGATCGTATTCGGCCTGATCCGGGGGGTCGAGGTGGGCGCCCAGGGCTGCCAGCAGGGTGTCCGCCGCCGCAAACAGCCGGAGCGCCCGCTCTGGTTGGTGCTCGGCGAGGGCGACGCCGCCCAGGCCCACGAGACTCTCGGCGACGCCGGGCTTGCGGCCGAGCTCGTCGGCCAGGGCCAGACTGTCGGCAAAATAGGTCCGGGCGCGCGGCACATCCCCGGCGGCCAGGGCCACGTACGCGAGATTGTGCAGCACGGCCGCCTCGCCCCACTTATTGCCCACCGCGTGGGCCTGTTGGAGACTTTCGGCGTAGAGGGTACCGGCCCGGGCATAATCGCCCTGGGCGCGGGCGGCTTCCCCCAGGTTATTGAGCGCCCAGAGTACGCCGTTCCAGTTGCCCAGCTCCCGGCGGAGGGCGAGGCTTTCCTCGAAACGGCCGCGGGCCGCTTCGTACGCGCCCTGCAGCATCAGGGTCCGGCCGAGCTGCAGCAGGCAGGCGCTGAGCCCCTCGTGATCGCCGGCCGCCCGGTAGCGGGCCAGGCCCTCTTCCAGCAGGGCCGCGGCGGCCGGCACCTGGGCTTGGTCCAACGCGATCCGCCCCAGCAAGTAGAGGCATTCGGCCAGGCCCCGCTGGTCGTCCGTCTGGCGGAAGAGATCCTGGCTTTCGCGGAGTAGCGCGCGGGCTTCTGCATAATCGCCGCTATTGAGCGCGACATAGCCCTGGTGCGCGAGGGCGCGCGCCAGCCTGGGCTGATCGCCCAACTGCCGGCAGATGGCGATGCTTTCGACCAGGGGGCGCCGCGAATTGGTGGTGTCACTGGTCAGCGTGGCGATCCCGAGCAAGGCTCCCGCCCGGGCGGCGGTCGGCGCCGCGGCGCCCGGGTGCGTGAGGAAGCTGGTGAGCCAATGGCGTCCTTCATGCCAGTAGCCCCGCAGGCCCCAAAAGGACGCCAGGGCGCCGGCCAGCCGGAGCCCGGGCTGCAGGCCCGCGGGCGCCGTCAGGCACCAGGCCAGGGCGGCCCGCAGGTTGTCATGCTCCAGCTCGAGCCGCGCCATCCAGGCGATCTGCGCGGCCCCCTGGAGCTGCTGGGCCGCCGTTTCCGCGAAGTGGAGGAACCAGTCGCGGTGGCGCTGGCGCACCGCTGCGGCTTCCCCGGCGTCGCCGAGCTTTTCATCTGCGTACTGCCGGATCGTCTCCAACAGCCGGTAGCGCGTGGCATCCTCCCCCTCCTCGACGACGATCAGGGATTTATTGGTCAGCTGGATCAATAAATCGAGTATGTCCAATTGGGGGTGGGGGGTGGGGGGTGGGGGATTGGGGATCGGCGGGGTGGGGATCTGCGGATTTTGGATTGGGGGTTGGGGATCTGCCGATCCGTCCCAACCCCCAGCCCCCAACCCCCAACCCCCATCGTCACACACCGCTTCGGCGGCTTCGAGAGTCCAGCCGCCGGAGAAGACGGCCAGGCGCCGGAAGAGCACGCGCTCGTCGGCGGTCAGTAAGGTGTGGCTCCAGTCGATAAGGGCCCGCAACGTCTGCTGGCGGGGCAGGGCCGTGCGGCGGCCGCCGGTCAGCAGCCGGAAGCGATCGTCCAGCCGCGCGGCCAGGACGTCCACCGCGAGGCTGGAGACGCGGGCCGCGGCCAGTTCCAGCGCCAGGGGAATGCCGTCCAGCCGGGCACAGATCTGGATCAGGGTGGGTGCGTTCTCCTCGGTGAGCCGGAAGCCGGGCCGGACCGCGCTGGCGCGGTCCACGAAAAGCTGGACGGCGGGGGCCGCCTGAGCCGCCGCCAGGGTCTCCGCGGCGGCCGGGAGCCGGTTGGGATCGGGGAAGCTCAACGGCGGGAGGCGCAGGGTGGTCTCCCCGGCGATGCCCAGGGGCTCCCGGCTACTAGCCAGGATGCGCAGCCCCGCACAGCTGAGCAGGAGCGTTTCGGCGAGCTGGGCACAGGCGGCGATCAGGTGCTCACAATTGTCGAGCACCAGCAAGAG
>DATGEF010000270.1:0-2873 GCA_035310405.1 Chloroflexia bacterium
TACCCTGCTTCCGTATACTGCAGAGGGCCGGGGCCGCCGCACACTCTCCCGGCCTCCGGGGGGCACTATGGCCACCGATCCTGCCGTCGAGCACGAGGCGTCCGATCAGCCGCCGCCCACCCCTGACCCCTTCACCCGCGCCCAGATCATCAGCCTGGTCGTGCCCGCGGTTAGCCTGCTGCTGCTGATCCTCCTCTTGCTTTGGGGCACCCTCTCCAGCGTGCGGCCGGCGCCGCCCCGCGCGGGGACCCCTCCCGCGACGCCAGCCGCGACGCCGACCCGCCCGGCCCCGCCCGTCGACACGACACGGCCGCGCCGTTACGCAAGCCCCGCCTCGCGCCGGGCCTGGGCCTCAATATAGCGGACAAAGGCTTCCGGGGCGCCGGGCGGCGCGATCTCGAACGTGAGGGTCAGCGCGTCGGGGCCGGTCGGGGTATAGGTCAGGCGATAGCGGGGCAGCGCCGGGACCGGCGCGCTGAGCAACTGGACTGTATGCTCCGTGACCGTGATCGTGGTGTAGTCGATGACGTGCCCTTCGTTGTCAAAATAGATCGCCCGCCCCGCGGCCCCGGCCGGATCTTGGTAGACGATCAGCAGATCGTCATGCACATACGCCGGCTGGGAGGCGGTGGCCGGATACTCCGCGTGATTGGTGCGGACCAGGATCTGGCCCTGCAAGTCGAGCGCAAAGGTGAACCAGCCCGTCCCCTGGCCGGGAGTGCCGTCCCCCGTCCCGACCCAGCGGCCGAAGAGCTCCCGCCAGGGGGCCCAGGCATTGTCATCCGCGGTCGGTTGGGGGGTCATGCGGGTTCTCCTTGCTGCACGCGACGATCGGTCTACACCTACTTAACGGGACGCCGACGTTGGCCGCTTTCTCAAATATTCCGCCCGATGGGATAATATAGCGATACTATCAGCAACACTACAGGTCCTCACCGGGCCCCCAGGAAGTGGGGACCGCCAGGAGAGAACGTGTAGCGACCCCCCCAGCCGTCCTGTAGCGACGCCCGTCAGCCCGCGCAGGCGGGCTTCGCCCGGCCGTTGCCGCGGCTTCAGCCGCCGGACATGCGAGGCGAGTGGCCCGATATTCCGCCCTCCGCACTCCGATTGCCGCCCGCCGCACGCGTGCCGTATAATAGCCGCGCCATGCGCGATGATCCCATACTTGAGCCGGGCCCGCCCGGTCCCCCGACCTCCCCGCCGCCCTCTGCGTGGCGGACTCTCAACGCCGTCCTGCTCTGGGTCGGGCTGGGGATCTATGGGCTGCTGGTCTGGCTGGACCTGCCGCCGCCGGCCGGCACCCAGTATGCGCCGCCGCCACGGGGCGCCGGGCGGGCCGCCGCCCACTGGTGGGACAAGGCCCAGGCGCTGCGCGGCTGGAGCGTGTTTCCCGAGGGCTGGGCCTGGCCGCTGGTCGACCCGGCGCCCCTGGCCCGCTGGCTGCTGCTGCTGGCCCTGGGTGGGCTCGGCGCGATCGGGCTGGCGCTCGCCGAGCGGCGGGCGGCCCGGCAGCCCGGCGCGACTCCCTGGGGCGCGCTGGCCGGTCTCGTGGGCCTGGGCTACGCGCTGCAGCTCGCCACGCTCTGGCTCAAGCAGGCCAACGCCGTCCAGCTCTTGCTCGACCGCATCGTCAACCCCGGCTTTACCGGCTTTTATACCTTCGCCCTTCAGGCCCCGGGGCTGAGCACCTTTTTCGGCGGCTACGCCCCGGCGATCGCCATCCCGGGCGCCTGCGGGCACTGTCGCACGCACCCGCCGGGGCCGATGCTCGCCTACTGGCTGCCCTTGCAGGCCCTGGAGCACCTACCGGCCGCCTGGCAGCAAGGCCTCAGCCAGACCCTGGTCGCGCTGGGCGGTCTGACGCCCCCGCCCGGGCCGCCCAGCGCGACCGCGCTGGCGTTGCTGGCAGCGCACGCGATCTTGCTCGGCGCCGCGGCGATTGTCCTGCCCCTCTATGGCCTGGCCCGGCGGCTGGCCGGGCCGGCACTCGCGCTGCGCCTGGCCGCCCTGGGCCTGATGCTGCCCGGCCTGCTGCTGATGAGCCCCGAATTTGACCAGCTGTACGCGACCTTCGCGGCCGGGCTGTTCTACGTGGCGCTGTGCGGGCTGGCCGCCCGCCGGCACCCGGGCCGGTGGGGCGCCGCGGCCGGCCTCTGTTTTGCCGGCTGCCTCTACTGGTCGTTCGGCCTCGCTTTGCTGGCCGTGCCGCTGGGGACCCTCGCCTGGGTACAGGGCCGCCCGGCCCGCGCCCTCGATCCCGCCCCAGCGCAGGAAGGGGCGCACACAGTTGGGCTGCGGCTGCGCCAGCAGTGGGGACGGCTGCCCTGGCCCTGGCTGATCGGCCTGGGTATCGGGGCGGCCGCGCCCTGGGCGCTGCTCTGGGCGCTGGGGCTCGACCTGCCGCGGGTGGTGCAGATCACCAGCCAGGCCCACCTGCAGGGCATCACCAGCTACCGCCCCTATGCCCCCTGGCTCGTCTTCAACCTGGTCGACTTTGCCCAGTTCGCCGGCCTGCCGCTCGTGCTGGCCAGCCTGGTCACGCTCGGGGGGCGCGGCCCCCGGGGTCGGTGGCTGAACCCCTACGGCGGGCTTTTCTGGGCGATCGTGCTGGTCGAGGACCTCTCGGGCACGGCCCGCGCCGAGACTGGCCGGCTCTGGGTCTTCCTCTTACCGCTGGCGCTGCTCGGCCTCTACAGCGCCGTGGGCCAGGGCCGCCTGCGCGGCCCGCAGATCACAATGCTCCTCGCCGCCCAGTTCGCCGTCTGCGTGCTGCTCGGCGGGCGCTGGCTCACCCCCTGACCCCGGGGCCCGGGTCCGGATCTAGCGACCCCCCGGCGCCAAGGGCCTCGGCGATCGCCGCCTCCAGGAAGAGC
>DATGEF010000271.1:0-2509 GCA_035310405.1 Chloroflexia bacterium
GGTGCTGGCCGCCGACCCCCCGAGCCCGATCGCCGGGGAGGCGGACGCGTATTTTGATCTCTGTGTGCAGTATGGCATTAATCCGGCGGTCGCCCTGGCTTTCTTTAGCAAAGAATCCGATCGCGGCACCACCGGGGTCGCCGTGCAGACGCGGAGCTGGGGCAACCAGCGCCGGGCCCGGCAGGCCGCGCGGTCGACCGGCACCCTCCAGACCCAGTGGGGACCCTTCGCTATATACCGCAACTGGCGCGATAGCCTGGCCGACTGGTGTGAAACCCTGCTGAGCGAGGTCTATAAAGGCGAAGGCCGCACGACCGTGCGCAGCGTGATCCCGAAATACGCCCCCGCTTTCGAGAACAACACGACCCTATATATCCACCAAACCCTTGAGCGGCTCAGCCGCTGGCAAGACGCGCCGCCCCCTGCGCCGGGGTTTATCGACTACCCGATCCTGGCCCCGCCGGCGATCAGCCAGGCGCAATTTGTGGCCATCTTGCAGCAGTATGGCAGCCCCGCGGGGGCCGACGCCCCGGCGCTGTATGATCTGGCCGTGGCCAACAAGGTGGATCCTGCCGTGGCCCTGGCTTTCTTCGTCATGACCAGCCGGGCCGGCACCGGGTATCAAAACCCGGCCAAAGTGGCGAACCATAACTGGGGCGAGATCGCCGGCAATGGCGCCGGGATCGGCGGAGTGGCCACCTATTCCACCTGGGCGCAGGGCCTGACCGCCTGGATCCGGCTCCTGGTCGACGATTACGGCAGCCAGGGCCTGAATACCTTGAGCACGGTGCTGGGGCGCTATCAGCCCGCCGGCATGAGCGACCCCGCCAGCTACGCCCGGGCGCTCGGCGACCTGATCCAGATCTGGCAGAACGCACCGGCCGGGGTGGGCGGGGGGGGCATTCAGTATACAAATCCCCTCCACTGTTGACAAATCCCCCACAGTACACTATAATGTTACTACATTCAGCCGCGAAACAGGAGGTACCCGCGCGAAAACAGGCGGTACAGAGAATCGGGGTCGATCTTCGCGCTTTTGCCGCCCGTAAGCGCTATCAGAATCGAATAGGGAGACGCCGATGGAAGGCAGAACTGTTGGCTCCAGCAACAGCTTGTTGCTGGATTCTGACCAGACCCGGTGTAATCCAAAGCTTCTTACTCTGCTCAAGGCGGGGATCGCCGGGCCGCATGCACTGGCGGATGGAGCAGCGGGAGCCGCTCTGGCTTACATTCCACCCGACTCGCCAGGCAGGCAGCGGGCCGCATTATTTGCATTAGGCGAGAGTGATCCTTTGCCGGGGGGTGCGCTACCGGGCGCTGAGCTTGCGCTACGCCACCTGGCCGGGGCGTTTTATGCATCCCTTTGTCACGATCCCGGCCGGGCGCTGGAGAGCGCAGTCAACGCGACTGCCGAGTATCTGCGTACGCTGGTCTGGACCGGGCAGGATATTGGCGAGTGCGGACTGGCGGCGGTAGCCGTACAAAATCGCCGGCTCTGGCTCATCCGCTATGGGCGGGGGGCCGCCTATCTGCTGCGCCCCGCCCGCGGCGAGTGGCGCAGGCTGGAGCCCACGATTACCCCGGCGACCAGTCTGCCGCTTTTGCTGGAGCCGGGCGATCTGGTCTTGCTCGGCTCACAAAGCTTGTTCGCCCAGATCCCGGAGCGGATGCTCAAAAGCTGCTTGCTGGCCCTCGTCTCCAGCGCGCCGGGGATTGCCGAGCAGAGCCTGGCCGAGGTGCTGATCCGCTTAGCCGGCGGTAAGCCCAATGCGGCCGCATCTCTGGCGCTGGTGCTGCGCTGTCATGAAACCGCTGCCCAACAGGGACCGCATCCGGATGTTGCGCCCCTGGCCCTGGGTTGTCCTGCGGGTTTCGCCTGGGATTTTCCGGCCCTGCACCAGCGGCCGGCGCCGGCCACGGCACGGGGGCGTAGCGCCGATTCTGGGTGGGACCCAGGGCCGCTGGCGTCGGCCCCGATCGTGGCGGCGAATCAGCAACCTGGGCCCGCCCCTGATTCGTCCCCGGCGCCAGGGGCGGCGGCGGGGGTCCCGGCGGCGCTCCGCCTGTCCTACCGCCCCCTTACTGCCCAGCTCCCGGCCTGGATTGCGGCGGAGCGCCGGCTGGCCCGGACGCTGTTGCCGGGGGCGGGCGTGCTGGCCGGGGCCGGCCTGGTGGGCTCCTGGCTGAGCGACAATCCGGGCCCCCTGCTGGTTGGTTGCTCCTTGAGTGGGCTCTTGCTCTGTAATGCGACCTGGCCCGCGCGGACTCCCGCCGCTCCCATGGCGCGTGGATCGGCCGCCCTGGCCAAGAGCCGGCTCCAGGCCACCAGCCGCCGCGCCGGGGGCGCTGTTGTTTCCCCCGGCGCGCGCCGTTGGGAATCGCTGCCCGGCGTGCCGCGGCCGGTGACCTGGGCGAAGGATCGCCTGCTCCTGCCGCCGGTGGCGGCTGTCGACGCCGGCTGCCTGGATATCGTCAGCCTCAAAGACAGCACAGGCCGGATTGTCGCGCA
>DATGEF010000272.1:0-4481 GCA_035310405.1 Chloroflexia bacterium
ACCGCCGTGCCGCCCACCGCCGTGCCGCCCACCGCCGTGCCGCCCACCGCCGTGCCGCCCACCCCCGTGCCGCCCACCCCCGTGCCCGGCGGCTGTCAGATCACCCCCAGCCCGGATGTGACGGTCGTGCCGCTCTGCGGCCACCCCACCAGCATGTTCACCATCTCAGGGCATGGGTTCGCCCCGGGCGAAGTGGTGGGCTTCCATCTTACCGGGCCCGACGGCAAGCCGCCGCCCGGCCCCACCCCGCAGAAGACGGCGGATGGGAGTGGTAATGTCTGCTGCGTCAGCGTCCACAAGTCCGACGGGTGGCAGATCGGGATCTGGACTGTGACGCTGCAAGGCGGGTCCGGCCGGACAGTCACCGGCCAGTTCCAGGTGCTGCCGTAGGGCGCGCCCCTGGGGCGGGAGCGGGTCGCGGATCAGCGCTGGCCGAGTGCGCCGCCGTTATAGGTGACCTCCGGCTGGCCCGCGGGGAGCGAGCGCAGGTCCAGTTGCCCGCTCACCTGGGCCGGCCGGCCCAGGTCGAACATGATCGTGCCGCCCGTGATCGGGCGCGGCTGGCCCGCTTGGTTGTGCGGGCCGGTGGACCAGCCGCCGGGCAGGCCGTGGCGGGGGTCGCTCGTGATCGTCAGGAACTTGGTGGCCGGATTGTACCGCACGTCGACGGCATACGACAGCGGCGAATCCCAGCCGGCCGGCAGCAGGTCGGCGCGGGTCGCCAGGTAAATAGCCCCCACGTTTTTCCCGGGGCTCAAGTCCGCGAGCTCATGGTGGACCCGCACTCCGGCCCAGATCTGCAGCTCGGCCGAATGCCCACTCCCCGGCACCGCGGCCCGCAGCACCAGCGTGCCCGGTAACTGGTAGACACGGTAGCCTTCGGCCCGGGCGGTAATAATCAGGTTGTAGGTGCCCAGAGTGGCGGGGGGCACCAACACGGGGGGCGGCAACGGCGTCGCGGTGGCCGCCGGCGCGCCGGCAGCCGTCGCCGTCGCGGCCGCGCTCCCGGCCAGCGCCGTGATCGTGGCATAGACCACCTGGGCGGTCAGGTCGACCGGGGACGCCGTGGGCAGCGCGGGGGCGGGAGGGGGCGCCGTGGTAGCACTCGGCGCGGCCGGCAGGCCCGCCGGCGTGAGAGACGCCGGCACGGTGGGGGTGGCCGAGCTATCCATACAGGCGACCAGCCACAACAAGATGAGGGCGCGGGCCGCCTGGCCCAGGCGCGTGCGGGGCGGCCGGGTAGCGAACGGCAAAGCGAAGGCTCCTGTCTGCGCAGGCGAGACAGAGCGGTCCAGGCGCCGGGCCTGGACCGCTCGCTAGCCTACCGGTGCGGGCTCCGGGGCGCGGCCGGCCGCGCCCCGGGGCGCGTCGTTAGCCGCGGGCCTGCTCGTAGCGGCGCGTGACTTCGGCCCAGTTGACCGTGTTCCACCAGGCCGCCAGGTAATCGGCCCGCTTGTTCTGGTACTTCAGGTAATAGGCATGCTCCCAGACGTCGCAGCCCAGGATCGGGTGCTGACCTTCCATCAGGGGGCTATCCTGGTTCGCCGTCGAGGTCACCGACAGCTGGCCACCGGGGCCGGCGATCAGCCAGGCCCAGCCGGAGCCGAAGCGCTTCGTGCCCGCGTCGTTGAATTTTTCTTTGAAGGCCTGGAAGCTGCCAAAGGCGGCGGTGATCGCCGCGGCCAGGGCGCCGGCTGGCTCGCCGCCGCCATTCGGCCCCATGAGCACCCAGAACATGCTGTGATTGGCGTGCCCGCCGCCGTTGTTGCGCACCGCGGTGCGGATGTCTTCGGGCACCTGGCTCAGGTTGCCGATCAGCTGCTCGATACTCATATTGGCCAGTTCCGGATGACTTTCCAGGGCTTTGTTGAGGTTGGTCACGTACGTGGCGTGGTGCTTGTCGTGATGGATCTCCATGGTGCGCGCGTCGACATGGGGCTCGAGCGCGTCAAAGCTATACGGTAAGGGGGGAAGTTCAAAAGCCATTGCTACACCATCCTTTAAGCTCGGGGCCGGCACCACCATGGGGCTCAGCCCGGGTCCATAATATCCCTCGCCGGCTGCGGTGAGGTACCTCTACACTTGCAAGAATCGCGCCCGCAGTTTGCGCGCCGGATGGCGCCCCCTACTCGACGTCGGCCCAGTAGCGGCCTTGGATGCCGGCGCGTAAGGCTTTTTTGATCGCGCTCGTGTGCGCCCGCATGTGGATGGCCATCAGCTTGAAAATACCCTCGACGGTAGTGTCGCCGAGCGCCGGGTGCCAGGCGGGCGTCGCCAGCTGATCGGGCGACAGGGGCTTCAAGGCGCGGAGCGTTTGGGCCCGGGCTTCGGTCAGCTCCAGCCGCAAGGCCGAGGGCGGCTGCTGCGCCCGCTTCTCGACTTGCCGGCGGTTCCAGACGTGGACATCAAAGGGCTGGCCATCGCTGCCCCGGCTCAGGAGCGCGCCGATCGACTGGCCCGCTTGCGCCGCCGCGAAGGCGCGCTCGATCAACGCGATCATGCTGCTCTCGGCCGAGGCCAGGTGCGCGAGCGTCTGGCGGACCGTCCAATCCTCGTCGCCCGTGGCGATCGCCCAGCCGGGCTCATTATCCGCGCCCGGCAGCACCGCCATCAGGTTCGACAGCGCATCGTCCAACCCACTGCGTAGCCGGCCTGTTTTCTCGCTATCCATCGCGCCATCCCTTTCTGCGATTAGCTCAATGTCATTGGACCCGGGCGCCGGTGACCCGGATCAGCGTCCAGCCACGGGGACCGGCTGGGCAAAATGGAGTAAATTGGCGGCCCCGTGGCAGGGCGAGAGCGTGCTGACGATCACGTGCTTGCCGCTCGCGGAGCCATCCAGGGCCTGGGCCAGCAGGCGGTCCCGCGTCTCCCGATAGTAGCCGACCGGGATGGTCTCGATCCCCGTGGTGCGGTAGACCGTGCGGAAAATCGCGGGCGCGGCGTAGCGGTCGGCATGCGCCTGGCTGAAGGTGCGCACCGTCTCTTCCAGGTCCCAGGTGCGGGGCGCCAGGATGGCGGGACATTTGCGGGGCGCCCGGCAATTCGGGGGGCAGACCCAGCCGGCGGCGCTGAAAAACCGCTCGCCTGCCGGGCTGAGATACTCATATGGCAGCCCGCCGAACGTATCCGCGAAAGGCACCTGGGTGACCAGGCCGGGGGGCAGCCGCGCGGTCAGGCTCCAGAGGAGCCATTCGGCGGCCAGGTGCGGGGCGATCGGCGCGGGCACGATTTCGTCCGTCGCCGGCCGGCGGTCGAGCTCAGCCTGCAGGAAAGCCAGCCAATCGGCCTGCACGAGTTCGACGCGGGGGTTGGGCGCGGCCGCGAGCTCCCGGCGCACCTGGCACGCCGGGTTGCGGTCGACGACGAGTATCTGGTCGTCGGCGCCGATGGCCCCTTTGCTGCGGCCCTTCTCCAGGCGGGCCAGGTGGTGGCTCCCGTAGCAGCCGCCGCCGATGACAATAAATGTGATCGCCATGGTTACGCGCGCACCGGTCCTCTCCTCGGGCTTACTGGCTCGGCGTGGGGACGGGACGGCCCGCCAGCAGGTCCTGGGCCTGTTGCGCCAGCGCCGTGCCCGGGGCCAGCGCCAGGACCTTCAGCCACTCGGCGTTCGCGAACGCCTGATCCGGCGGATCCTGGCGACTCGCCGCCAACCCCAGCAACAAATGCAGATCGGGACGATCGGGGGCCAGCTGGGCGGCCTGCTCTAAGGTCTGCCGGGCATCGTCCATCCGCAAGGCATACAGCTGCGCGGCCGCCAGGTGCGCCAGCACGTCGACGTTATGCGGGTCGAGGCTGATCGCCCGCTGGTAGAGCGTGATCGCATCGGGCCACTGGCGCGCTTGATAAAAGATCCCGGCCAGCTCGAGCAACGAGGGCAGGTCATCCGGATTCTGCGCCAGGGCCTGTTGCAAGGTGTTGGCCCGGTCGGCCGCCGTGGCGGCGGCCGGGGTGGTCGTCGGAGTCGGCGCCTCCACGGCCGGCGGCGGCGGCATATTCAGATTGATCCGCACCGTCACGCCCACAAACACGAGCAGGCCCCAGGCCATTAATAAGATAATCAGCCGCTTGGCCGTATAACTCATAGGGCTATTATCCCCGAAAGCGGGGGCGGCGGCAAGGCGGCAAGCAAGCTGTTGACAGCGACTGCTATAAGCTATATACTGGAGATCAACAAATCCTCCTCGCGTCCTCCCACGTACTTCGTCGCGCGCCGGGTAGCGGTCAAAGTAGCGGTTGCAGAAACTGCAGTAGCGAAAGCGAGGGAGTCCGTCATAGACCCCATGCCTAAAGGGCAGGGGCTTGAGAACCCCGATCTATGACCAGTCTCAGTACGAAAGTACTACGTAAGGGACGTGACCACACCGGCGGGTGCATTGCCAGCCTGCCGCTCTGTGGCCGGTCGTCATGGGACCGTTGCGGGGGCAACGGAGAAGGCGCCCGGCGTGACAACCGTTCTTTACCTTGACGAGGCACAC
>DATGEF010000273.1:0-10281 GCA_035310405.1 Chloroflexia bacterium
ACCCCCAACCCCCAACCCCCAACCCCATCGTCTCCCTGCCTACTGTCGTACCGCCTCCAGGCCGCGGCTGAGCAAGAGCGCCAGGCCCGTGCCGAGCAGAGTCGTGGCCAGGGTGAACGGCAGGGCGTGGAGTAACACGGCGGTGACGTCCAGGCCGGGGTAGAAATATTTCGGCAGGATGCTGGCCCACGGCTGGTCCCAGAAGGTGACCAGGAGCGCGGTGGCCGCCGCGGTGGCCGGGACCAACCACGCCGGCGCCCCGCGCCGCACTCGCCAGGCCAGCACGTCGACAACCAGGGCCGCGGCGAGGATGCCCGTCGGGAAAGCGAAGGGCGCGATCGCGAAGTTCGCGGCATGGGGCCGATAGGCGAGACCTTCGGCGTTGACCGCGATATCCATGGCCCAGGGCACGAAAGCGAACATCACCTGGCGGAGGATGAGGAAGACGAGCGCCACGACCGTGGCCGCGCCCGGCCGCTGCGTGACCCGGGTAGCGGTCACCAGCCCCAGCGGCAGCAGCAGGGCGACCAGGATCGGGTAAAAAACGAACTGGTAGCTGCCGAGCCGGCCCAGTCCCTCTTTGGAATCCCCCTGGACGACCAGGATCATCAGCATGCCGAGCGCGACGGCCAGGTTCGCCAGGAACCCAATGTCGGTCAGCGCCCGGGTGCGCCCTTCTACCATGCGATTGCGTTCCCCGGCCAGGAAATAGAGCACCCCGATCTCGATCAGCAGGACGCTGAAGCCAAGCATGATGTGGAACGGTGCCCACAGCGTGACGTCGATCCCATACAGCGTATGCCAGTAGTCGTCCAGCGGGAAGGCGATCAAAGCCAGTAGGGCGCCGAACCCGGCCGCCGCCAGCCCGACCGGCGCCTGGAAGATCCCGAACATGCGGCTGCTATTGGTCGCGTCCACTCCCTGGCCCCGTCGCGCCCGCCAGGTATCGAGCAGGATCAAGGCCAGGCTGGTCAGGCCGGCGACGGCAATGCCCCCCAGCATCATGATATGGGGATAGGTGAGCACCCGGTCGCGCCCCACCGAGGAATGCCATTGAATATCCCAGGCGGTGCCGACCAGAAAGGCAGTCACGGCCAGGCTCATGATCGTCGCGCCCGCCAGGCGCCAGACCGTCTCGCGGGTGGCCGGCCGTGCTGCGGCTACGCTAGCCCGCTCACGGGCGGCAGGCAGGTGCATGGTTGTCGCCATCGTTACATCCTCCACCTCTACAGGTCCGATAAAAACGCCCGTTTCAGAACATGAATGTAACCTCATATTCTTTAATATCATAGCACCAATGTCGGGCGCTGTCAAGATCTGTGGCCGGCCATTTTGCCGGCGATCAGCGGGTTTGGTGTATAATGGCGGGGCGGCAGGGCGCCGCGTGGTTCCATGGGCACGACCCAGGGGTGGGCGGTAACCAAAGGACATCTATGCCTTTTCAGGAAGTCAACGGCATCCACTTGTTCTACGAAGACGAGGGGTGGGGCGACACGGTCGTCTTGCTGCACGGCGCGTTCAACACGGCCCGGAGCCAGTTTGGCCGCATCGTCGAACGGCTCTCGGAGCGCGGCTACCGCGTGATCGCGCCGGACCTGCGGGGCTATGGCCGGTCCCGGCCCCCGCAGCGCGACTACCCGGCCGGCTTCTACCACCGCGACATGGCAGACGTCGCGGCGCTCTTGCAGGCCCTCGCTGCGGCGCCCGCCCATATCGTCGGCATTTCCGATGGCGGCGTCGTCGGCATGTTGCTGGCCATTGAGCACCCGGCCCTGGTTCGCTCCCTGGTCGCCTGGGCGGCGAACGCGGAGTGGCCGGAAGAAGAGCGGGGGCTCTACGAGAATCTGCGGGAGGCGGGGAACTCACTGGAGTTCATGGAGTTGAGCCGCGAGCGCCATGGCATGACCCGCGCCGAGGCCCGCGCCATGCTCGCCGACTATGTGCAAGCCTCGCTCGACTTGACGGACGGTAAATGGGAGTCGGGGCTCGCCGGCCGGTTGGCGACCATCCGCTGCCCCGTGCTGGCCGGCGCCGGCAGCAAAGGCGATTTCTTGCCCCTGCACCACGCCCAGCGCCAGGCGCGCGAGATCCCCCACGCCGAGCTTTGGCTCCAGCCCCATGTCGGCCATTTCTGGCCCATGACCCCCGACGGCAGCGAGATTTTCGTTGGCCGGGTGCTGAACTGGCTGGTGCAGACGAAGTCCTGAGTGGCAAGTCCTGAGTTACAAGTGCGGCCCGCTGCGGAGTTCGGAGTACGGAGTTTTGAATGCTGTACTAGCCCGCCTGGCCCGCGCCCGCGCTGCGGCCCTTGAGCACTGGGTCGCCCGCCATTGACGGCTCTGCTATCGAACCGCCCTCGGAACAAAGGCGCCGGGTAGCCGCCTTCCGCCCTGGGTCTGCGCCCCACCCGCGCGGGACAGAGCCCGCTCCTACAGTCCGTTTCGCCCCATCCAGGTTCCCAACTCCAACTCCAACCCCAACCCAAAAATGTGCCTGCGGCACCGCTGCGCGAGCAAAAATGTGCCTGCGGCACCGCTGCGCGAGCAAAACTCAACCCCCCGTACTCAGCACTCAGGACTTTTAACTCAGGACTTCGTTTCAGGACTGATTGAGCACTTCGCGCTGGCCGTACATCCGCTGGTAGTATTCGCTATAGGCGCCCGATTTGATCTTCTCCCACCACCAGCGATTATCGCGATACCATTGCACCGTCTCGCGCATCGCATCCTCGAAGCTATGGGCGGGCGCCCAGCCCAGGCTGCGCAGCTTGCTGGTGTCCAGGCTATAGCGCCGGTCATGGCCGGGACGGTCGGCGACATAGGTAATCATGTCGGGCCCCCGCTCGGTCAGCGCCAACAGCAGGTGGGTGATCTCGATATTGGGCTTCTCCTGGCCCCCCCCGACGTTATAGGCCTCGCCAAGTATGCCGTCGTGCAGCACCTTGGCGATGCCGCTACAGTGGTCGAGCACGTAGATCCAGTCCCGCACGTTGAGCCCGTCGCCATAGACCGGCACCGGCTTGCCGTCGAGCAAGTTGGTGATGAACAGCGGGATCAGCTTCTCAGGATACTGGAACGGGCCATAGTTATTGGAGCCCCGCGTGATGACCACCGGCGTGTGGAACGTCTCAAAATAGGCGTGGCACATCAGCTCCCCGCCCGCCTTGCTGGCCGAATAGGGGCTGCGGGGGGCGTAGTTATCCTGCTCGGTGGACGACCCCTCCGGCACGGTCCCGTAGACCTCGTCCGTCGAGACCTGGAGCATGCGCTCCAGCCCGAGCTTGCGGGTCGCTTCCAGCAGGACATAGGTGCCGTAGACATCGGTCATGATAAAGCTGCCCGGCTCCTCGATCGAGCGGTCGACATGGGTCTCCGCGGCGAAATTGACGATCGTGTCGATCTGCCGGCTACGGAGCGTCTCTTCCACCAGCGTCGCGTCGCCGATATCGCCATGCACAAAGGCGTAATGCGGGTGGCCGGCCACATCCCGCAGATTATCCAGGTTGCCGGCATAGGTGAGCTTATCGAAGACGGTCAGATGATAGTCGGGATGCGTTTCCAGCATCAGGCGCACGAAATTGCTGCCGATGAAGCCGGCCCCGCCCGTGATCAATAGGTTCTGCATGCGATTCTGCTCCTTACCCAGCCGTGATAACCAGCCGTGATAACCAGCCGCGACAACCAGCCGTGATAACCAGCCGCGGCCCCACGTGGCCCGGCCCGCGAGACGCTAGAGCACGCCCACCTTGCTATGGTCGCCGAGGATCATCTTATAGGCCCGGGGCTTGATCGGCGAACGGCCGATCTCGACGTTGCGCCCGATCAGGCTATTTTCCAGCCGGCCGGGCAGGTCGATCAGCTGGGAGTTCTCCAGGATGATCGAATGCTCGATTTCGCTATTGGTGATCGTGCAGCCGTAATGGATGGCCGTGAACGGCCCAATGTAGGAATTGACGATCTTGGTGTGCTCGCCGATGATGACCGGGCCGCGCACCACGGAATTGATCACTTCGGCCGTCTTGGCCAGCGTGACTTTGCCCAGGATCTGCGAGTCGGAGTCGACATAGCCCTCGATGGCCGGGCGGAGGGTGTCCAGGACCAGGCGGTTCACCTCCAGCATGTCTTCCATCTTCCCCGTATCGAACCACCAGCCCTCCAGCTCATGCGCGTGGATGCTGTAGCCATGGTCCAGCAGGTACTGGATCGCGTCGGTGATTTCGAGCTCGCCCCGGCTGGACGGCTGGATATTCTTGACGGCCTCGAAGACGTTCGAGTCGAACATATAAACGCCGACCAACGCCAGGTTGCTGATCGGCTCGCGGGGTTTCTCCACCAGCTTGCGCACATGCTCGCCTTCGACGACGGCCACGCCATACTGCTGCGGGTTGGGCACCCGCTTGAGCAGCACTTCGCAGTTATAGCCGCCGTCGCGGTATTCGCGGACGAACGGCGCGAAGCCGCCCTCGATCATGTTATCGCCCAGGTACATGACGAACTGATCCTGGCCCAGGAACGGCTCGGCGATTTTGACCGCGTGGGCCAACCCCAGCGGGGCCTCCTGGGGGATATACGTGATCTGTGCCCCCCAGCGCTCCCCCGTGCCGACCGCGTTCTTGATCTCGTCGCGGGTGTCGCCGACGACAATGCCGATATCGGTGATGCCGGCCTCGACCATGTACTCAATGCCGTAGAAGAGCACCGGCTTGTTCGCCACCGGCACCAGCTGCTTGGCGCTCGTGTAGGTGATGGGGCGCAGGCGCGTGCCCTTGCCGCCGCTCAGGATCAGTCCTTTCAATATACCACTCCTTATTAACCAGAATTAACCAGATTAATCAGTCCGTATGCCAATCCGTATGCCAGTCCGTATTTCGTATCCACCAACGCGTTCAGCCGTGCTCGTTGGCGGGTCTGCCGGGAACATGCGCGGGATAGCATACCATATGCCCCCGGGAGTTGGCAACCTGACCGCGCACAAGGCGCTGCCGTTGGCCCGTTGGTATAATGATCTTGGTATAATGATACAGGAGGAGCGCGACGGGTTTGCTCTGCCGGGCGCGGCCTCGGATACGAGCTGGTGTAGCCTAGATAAGGAAGAACGGCCATGTTACGCCCAACGCGCTGGCAATTCCTGCTGTTTGTCATGTTCGCCTTGTTGTTGAGTGGGCTGGCGCTGACCGCGGTCGGCGCGGCCCTGCCCACGCCCGGTGCAGCGCCGGGCGCGGCCCTCGCCCCGCTGGGTGCGGCCCCGCCCGCGCCCGGCGACCTGCAACGCCCGGCTCCCCCGCCGGCTCAGGGTACGCCCACGCCCACGGCCACCGCGGGCTGCGGCCTGGCCTGGCGCGTGGTGCAAAGCTCGTTTAATCAGAATACAGCACTGCACGGTGTGGCGGTGGTGGGGGCCAACGACATCTGGGCCGTCGGCGTCCGCGTGATCGAACACTGGGACGGCGCAAGTTGGAGCATCGTGTCCAGCCCCAACTCCATCTACACCTCCTTCTATGGCGTGGCGGCGCTGGCAGCCAACGATGTCTGGGCCGTTGGCGTATATTACCTCGGCAACACCGAGCAGACGCTGACCGAACACTGGGACGGCAGCGCCTGGTCCATCGTCGCCAGCCCCAGCCCGGGCACCACCTACAACTCCCTCTATGGCGTGGCGGCGGTGGCGAGCAACGATGTCTGGGCCGTCGGCGACTACAACAACGGCGGCATATCTCAGACGCTGACCGAACACTGGAATGGCAGTGCCTGGTCTATCGTCGCCAGCCCCAGCCCAAGTACGAGTGGCGACTACCTCTATGGCGTGGCGGCGGTGGCGAGCAACGATGTCTGGGCCGTGGGGAGCTACGCGCCGACAGGCACCTATCAGACGCTGACCGAACATTGGGACGGCAGCGCCTGGTCCATCGTCGCTAGCCCCAACCCGGGCACCAGCTACCACTACCTTTATGGCGTGGCGGCGGTGGCGAGCAACGATGTCTGGGCCGTCGGTGACTACAACAACGGCGGCATATCTCAGACGCTGACCGAACACTGGGACGGCACGGCGTGGAACGTCGTCGCCAGCCCCAACCCGAGCACGAGCTACAACTACCTCTATGGCGTGGCGGCGATAGCGACCGGCGATGTCTGGGCGGGCGGCTCATATTACCCCAGCAACACTCTCCAGCCGCTGACCGAACACTGGAACGGCGTGGCCTGGTCCGTCGTCGCCGGCCCCGCTCCGGGTCCCAGCCACACCCAGCTCTATGCGATGGCGGCGGTGGCGAGCAACGATGTTTGGGCGGTCGGCGAATTCAGCCACCCGTACCCGGCCGGGGCGCTGATCGAACGCTACAACGACCCCTGCCTCACCCCGACGCCGACCGTCACCGGCACCCCGCCGACCGCCACCGCCACGCGAACCAGCACGCTCACGCCGACGCGCACGGCTACGGCGCCGCCGAGCAGCACGCCGACGACGGTGCCCAGCAGCACGGGAACGAACACGCCTACCCCGCTGCCGAGCCATACCCCGCCGCCAACGCCGCCGGTGGGCGGGCCGAGTGCTACGCCCGTGCCGACCAACACTATCACCAGCACGCCGACCAACACGCCTACCCCGCTGCCGAGCCATACCCCACCGCCGACGCCGCCGGTGGGCGGGCCCAGCGCGACGCCGCTGCCCAGCAACACGCCCGGCGGTCCCAGCCCAACGCCTTGCCCCATCTCCTTCAGCGACGTCCACCCGACGGACTACTTCTACCCGCCGGTGCGCTCCCTGGCCTGCCACGGCGTCATCTCCGGCTACGCCGACGGCACCTTCCGCCCGTATAACAACACGACGCGCGGGCAGATGGTCAAGATCGTCGTGCTGGGCTTCAATCTCCCGCTCTACACGCCCAGCACGCCCACCTTCCCGGACGTGCCCACGACCAACCCGTTCTATGTCTTCGTCGAGACAGCGGTACACGCGAACATCATCAGCGGCTATGCCGGCTCTCCACCCTGCCCGTCGGGCATGGCGACGTGCTTCCTGCCCTACAACTACGTGACGCGCGGCCAGTTGATCAAGATAGCCGTGGTGGGCGCCGGCTGGACGCTGCTGAACCCGCCGGACACGAGCCGCACGTTCGAGGATGTCCACTTTGGTACGGCGTTCTACACGTTCGTGGAGACGGCGGCGCCGCGGAATGTAATCAGCGGCTATGCCTGCGGCGGGCCAGGCGAACCGTGTGGCACGCCGCCGCGCCCATACTTCCGCCCGTTCAACGATGCCGTGCGCGGGCAGATCGCCAAGATCGTCTACCTGTCGATTCTATCGCCGTAGCGTAACCATTAAGCGCGCCAAGAGGCGCGGCCCGTAGCCCAGCAGCGCCCCGGCTGGGGTCAGCGGCAGGGTTTGTGGTATCATTAGCTCAATGAACGCAGCGGCGGGCAGAATGGTTACGCGCTGGCCCCGTTAGGCGCACTGGCACACTTGGTCCCTGGAGCACCGGCTGTGCTCGGCCTGGCCTAACTCCTCTGCACATTAGAGGGCTGAATGGTTACCCCTTCCTGGCCCGCGATGACGAGGATCTCTAGTTGATAATGGGGTTCCATGAAGACACTGTACGTGACTACCCGCGCGGCCTGGCGCATCTGGTTGCATGAGAATCACGCCAGCGCGACGGAGATCTGGCTGATCTTCTATAAGAAACACACCCAGCTGCCGAGTATAGGCTATGAGGAGGCCGTGGAAGAAGCCCTGTGCTTCGGATGGATCGATAGCATTGTGAAAACGATCGATGCCGAGCAGTATGCCCAGAAATTCACGCCGCGTAAGCAACGCAGCAATTGGTCGGCATCGAATAAGCGCCGCGTCCGGCAGATGATCGCCGCCGGGCAGATGACGCCTGCCGGCCTGGCCAAAATCACATTTCCTTTCTCCGATGCCGATCCGACTACCGATACAGGCCCGGACTCCGCTAATCAAGATACACCCTCCTAATTTGCCTTGAAGTGCCACAGTGAGGCGATCTATCTTAACGCCTACTGGCGTGATCTATCTCACGCAATACGCATGAACTCTGTATGAACTCTGCTAGAAGGGAACTGTCATCCTATGTACGGAATCATCATGGCCGGGGGCGGCGGATCGCGCTTGTGGCCGCTTAGCCGCAACAATACGCCGAAACAGCTCCTGGCGCTCGTGTCGGCGCGGTCGCTGTTGCAGGATACCGTCGATCGCCTGCTGGAACTGATGCCGCCCGAAAACATCGTCATCGTGACCGGGGCGCACCACGCCACGCAGGCCCGGGCGCAGCTCCCGGCGATCCCGGCCCGCAATATCCTGGTCGAGCCCGCCGCCCGGGGCACGGCCCCGGCCATCGGCCTGGCCCTGGTCTATATTGCTTACCTGGCCCGGGCCAAGGACGAGCCCGACCCCGTCGTCGGCTCCTTCCACGCCGATCACGCGATCACCAAAGTGGCCGAGTTCCAGGCGGTCGTGCGTGATGCCGCCCGGGTGGCGGAAGCCGGCTTTATTGTCACGCTCGGTATCACGCCCGATCAAGCGCACACCGGCTATGGTTATATCGAGCGCGGCACCGCGCTGCCGAACTCAGGAGGCCGGCCGGCCTACCAGGTTGCACAGTTCGTGGAGAAGCCCGACCGCGCGACCGCCGCCGCCTACCTGGCGACCGGGCGCTACAGCTGGAATAGTGGGATGTTCCTTTGGAAGCTCTCCCTGATCCTCGGCGAGTACGCGCGCTATCAACCGGAGCTCTACGGCCAGCTGCAAGCGATCGGGGCCACCGTCGGCACGCCCCAGTTCGAGACGACGCTCCGCCAGGTGTGGGATGGCGTGCGCACTGAAACCATCGACGTCGGCATTGCCGAGAAATCGCGCCGGATGGCGGTGCTCCCGGCCGATTTTGGCTGGAGCGATGTCGGCGACTGGGGGGCCGTGGCCGCGCTGCTGGCCGGCGGGGCCGCCGATGCGGATCAGAACGCCGTGCTGGGCCAGCACCTGGGGTTGGGCACCCACAACTCGCTCATCTATAGTACCATCGAAGGGAAGCTGATCGCGACGATCGGGCTGGAGAACCTCGTCATCGTCGACACCGGCGACGTGTTGCTGGTGTGTGACGGTAACAAGAACCAGGATGTGAAAAAGATTGTCGAGCAACTGAAAGCACAGGGATCGTCGCGCTATCTTTAACTACTTATGCGCGGACACGTACCCCGCCGTCCTCAGGCTATTGCATTGCATTGACATAATCTAGTATAATATGGGCAATCCTGGATAGGTGGCCTCAGGACTCGAGCGGATTCGGGTTGACTCGAGGGCAAGTGCGAGGAGGAACCCACGGTGGGCAGTGTCATTTTTGCGCTGATGATTATCGCGATCGTGGTGGCGATGCTCGTCGCCGGGGTCAAGAGCATTAAAATCCAGCATGAAGGCCAGATCGGCATTGTCGAAGCCTGGGGCCGCTTTGCACGGGTCTTGGCGCCGGGGCGCTATATCCTCTGGCCCTGGGAGCGCGTCGTCGACGAATTACCCCTCCAGATTTTCGAGTGGGAAACGCCGGCCCTCAAGCTGATGCTCCGCGGTGGGACCCAGATGACGATCTCGGCGATCGTCCACTACCAGATCGAGCATGCCCATAAGACGCCGGGCGCGCCCCGGCCGCCCCGGATCATCGGCACCACGCCGGCGCCCCTGGGCACCCATGCCCCTACGGCCGGCCATGCCTTGCCGGCCGGCGCCGGGCCCACGCCGCATGGCCGCAACGGGATCGGGATCGACTCGTTGGAGCCCGGGACCCGGGCGCAGGGCCAGCGGCGCAGCGGCCCACCGGCCCCGGCGCACTCGGCCAGTGGGGCCACCACGATCCTGAACCGCGTGATGGGGCGCGGCGGCGAGCAGTTGGCGATCTCGCAGGCCGCGTATCGCGCCAAGTACCTGGTCCATGATTGGCAGGAAGCCACCAAGAAAGAAACGCTCGCCGTCTTGCAGCAGGTCTTTTCCAAGATCGGCATCGCGGAAGACATCAACGGCGATATTAACTGGATCGAAACGCTCGGCACGCGCGTGCGGGAGCACCTGCAGGAGAAGACCGAGGAGTGGGGTGTCCAGATCCTCGAAGTCGATTTCAAGGATCCATCCTTCCCGGAAATGACGATGGCGAATCTGCACGCCGAGACGCGCACCGAGCGCGAGGGCCGCGTGCGCACCAAAGAGGCGGAGAGCTACAAGCGGGTGGCCGACATCCTGGGCCTCTCGCCGGGGGAGCTGCTGCGCTGGCGCCAGGTCGAGATC
>DATGEF010000274.1:0-6111 GCA_035310405.1 Chloroflexia bacterium
TCGGCGGCCCGATCAGGGGGTAATCGGTGGTATCCGAGCTGCTGCCACCAGGCGTCGGGGCCGGCGCGGGAGCGGGCGGCGTCCCATCGGGGGGTAGGTCGAACGCCCCGCTCGCGGCGTCCCATTGGGCGACCCGCTTGAGCACGATATTCGCGTAGCTGTTCGGGTCGTTTTGGTCGGAGGCGGGCGCGTACTTCTGCAACGCGTCGCGGATCGACATCCCGGCGTAGACGTCGAGCATCAGGTCGCACCAGTCGAGCAGGCCGTCCAGGAAGCGGGCGTAGCGCCGGAAGGTGCCGTACTCGTTATAGACCGTCCCGGCTGCGCGGCCGAGGGTCCCGTCGGTGCGCGGTCGCAGGTTGCCCCAGTTCTTGGCGCCGGCGGCCGCGACCGGCCCCGCGGTGCCGCACTGGCTCTCGTGCTCGAAAAAGGCCAGCGCCACCGCCGGGTTGAGGCCCTTGGTCAGCGCGGCCCGGTAGTAGGCGACCGCATCGGCCTCTTGCAAGGCCGGGCTGTTATACGTCTGCAGCACGCCGGCATAGACAGCGGGACTGATCGTCGGCACGCCCTGGATCGTATAGTTCGGCGCGTGTGGGCGGTCGTCGAGGCCGATATGACCGCCGAGATCGCGCGCCCCGGCCGGAGGGACGGGCTCCAGGTCCCGCGCCCCGTCGCCGGCGGGTTCGAGGTCCCGCGTCGCGCTGAGCAGGGCCTGGCCGAGGGCCGCATACGCCTGCTGGGTCAGCCAGTAGCTGTTGCCGCCGTTGGGATCATAGCCCCCGGCATTGAAGGCGGCGAAATCGTTGCTGCCGTTCAGCAGGAAGAGGAAGGCCGCTTCGACATATCCCAGACCCGCCAGCTTGCGCAAGAAGGCCGTATAGCGCTGGATTTTGACCAGGTCGCTGTCGGGCTGGTGCCCGGGGTCAGTCACGCCCGGCACCAGGTAGCGGGCGGCGATGCCGTACTCGGTGAGGTAGATCGGCTTGTTGAACACGCTCCGCCAGTGGGCGATCCGGGCGAGCATCGGCGGCGTGTCGAGGTTAAAGGGATCGTAGCAATGCACGGCGATGGCATCGTAGGCGCCGTAGACCTGACGCAGGCGGTCGGACAGCGCCTGGCTGTTGACCGAGTCGGGCGAGGGCGGTTCTTTATCGCCCTGCCAGCCGGGCGCACAGAGCTGGATGCCCGCGGCATGCGCCGCCGGGGCGCACTGTTGCCAGCAGGTTTCCAGGTAGACGGCGTGGTTCCAGTACATCTGGTCCCAGGCGGGGAACTGGGCTGTGGGGTAGGGTTCGTTGCCCACTTCGATCAGATCGCAGACCCCCTGGAACTCGGCGATCATCGCTTTGACGTCGTTGGGCGCCGGGAAGCCCTCGCCGGGCGCGCGGACCAGCACCTTGAGCCCCTGGGACTTGGCGCGCTGCGCGTCGGCGCGGTGGTGGTCCGGCCAGAGGAGCTTGATCCATTGGGCGTGCATGGCGGCCACCCGCTGCCAGCAGGCGTCGGCCCCCTCGGCCGGCCCGTTCGGCGTGCTGCGGAAAGCGCTGAAACTAGCGTTCGGCCCATGCACGCCGTTGAGCGCCAGGACCTGGTCGACGGTCGGGCCCGGGGCGGGGGCGGGCGGCAGGGGCGGCGGCGGGCCGCCGGCGACCGGAGTCTCGCCGGGCAGCGGCTGGAAGATGATCTTCTCCACCGGCTGGTTGACGATGTCGTGGCTGATCGGGGGCTTGTTGGCCTGGTCAAGCCAGGCCTCCCACCAGAAGTAGCCGCTGAACTGGGCGACGCCGCCCCAGCGCTGGCGGAAGGCCTGGGCCAGGCGCAGCTGCAGATCGTCGTCGCGCACGTCGGTGGGCAACGGATCGCGCATCGGGTCGATCGGGGCCTGCTGGTGGTTGGCATAGCCGATCTCGGTGAACAGCAGCGGCTTGCCCAGGCCCTGACTCAGGGCGATCAGGTCGTCGTCGATACAGGGGCACCAGGGCTGGTCGATGCCCTTGCGGTGCCAGGCGGCGGCGATCGTGTTGACGTCGAGCGGGCCGTTGTAGCCCTGGGGGAACAGCGGGAAATAGGCGTCGACGCCGATATAGTCCAGGAGCGGCCAGAGGTCCTTGAGGCGCTTATACTCCGCGTCGTCGGCCCAGCCGCCCCAGTTGGCGGCATAGGTCAGCGGGCCGCTGAAGCCCTGGCCCCGCACCCAGGCGGCCACGCCGATCCAAAACTCCGGGCCGAGCTCTTTGGTCACCGTATAGAGCTCGCAGCCGAGGCAGAGGATCGCGCCGTCGATCTGTTTAGCGATGTCGACATAGCGCTGCAAGAAGCGGTTGCGGTAGCCCCAGACCCAGTCGGCGGTGTGGTCTTTGACCGAGATATCACCCCGCCAGCCGGCCTGGTAGGAGTCGATATGGGGCTTGAGCATGACGCGAAAGCCGGCGGCCCGGGCGGCCTGGCAGGTCTGGAGCACCAGCTCGGGCTCCGGGGTGTTATGGAACGGGTGGCTGGGGTCCTGGCCCAGATCGGGGTAGATGAACCAGGGCGGCTGCCAACCGTTGGGCGGCGCCGCCAGGTTCGGCGTGCCCGGCTGGAGCGAGACATAGTGATGGGGGATAATCGCGATGGCGTCGCAGCCGTCCTGCCGCAGGCGGGCGAACAGGCTGGTGATCTGGTCGATCGGCGGATTGTGCAACAGCCGGAACGAAACTCCGTGCAACATACCGGTGCCTCAGCTCCTTTCGGGCGGGGTCAGTTGCCGCGCAATTGGCGGATACGGTCACAGATCTGGTTGATATACCAGGCGTTGCCGTTTTGCCGGGCGCCGGCCGGCTGGTAGATCGGCACGATGCTGCCGATCGTGGGCGTGCCCTGCGCCGTGTAGGCGGGGCCCTGCAGCCGGGCGCACCAGTCGCGCAGGCCGTCGACCCAGCTGGGATAGGTGCCGAAGGCATTGGCGTGGGCATCCCAGAGATTGCCCCAGTTCTTGCGGTCGGCGGCGCCCGGGTCCGTGCCATAGTTGCTTTCCTGCCCGAAGAAGGCCAGGGCGACCATCGGATCGACGCCGTTCGTGGCGGCCAGGGTGTAATAGATATCCCCACTGGCCTCGATTATGGTGGGGCTGGCGGCATCGGTGAGCACCTGGATGAAGCGCTCGACGCCGATCGTGGGCGGGCCCAGCAGCCGGTAGTTGGGCGTGATATCCTGGTTGGGGTCGGGCGGGCCAGGCGGGCTGGTGCCGGGGATGTCGAACGCGCCGCTGTCGTTGTCCCACTTGGCGATCCGCAGTTGCACCCGGGTCGCGTAGCCGTCCGGGTCGTTGCCGTCGGAGCGGGGCGCGTAGATCTGCAGCGCCTGGCGGATCGTCATGTTGCCAAAGTTGGCGTTGATCAGGTCGCACCAATCGAGCAGGCTGTCGAGATAGTTGCGGTACTTGGCGAAGCTGCCGTAGCGCGCGACGGTGACGGTGCCGATCGCCCGCCCGCGGCTGGTGCGCAGATTGCCCCAGTTGTTGGCGCCGGCCGCCGCGACGGGGGAATCTTGCGCGGTGCCGGTGCCGCATTGGCTTTCGTGCTCGAAAAAGGCCAGCGCCACCGCCGGGTTGATGCCGACGCCCAGCGGGGCGCGGTAGAGATCCAGCGCGGCGACCTGCAGGAGGGCCGGGCTGTTATAGGCCTGGAGCACCCCGGTGAAGACGGCGGGGCTGATCGTGGGCGTGCTCTTGAAGGGGAACTCAGGGCCGTGCGGCCGGTCGTTCCAGCCCACATGCTGCCCCAGGGCCGGCATAGCCGTGGCGCCGGCCGGCGCCAGGTCGCGGGCCGCGGTATCGGCGGCAGGCGCGAGATCCGGAGCGGCCGCTGCCGCCGCCAGGTCGCGGACCCCCGTGGCGGGGGCGGGCGTCCCGGTATCAGGCGCCGGCGCCGGGGGGGTCGCGGGCAGGAGATCGCACCAATCGCGCAGGCTATCCATCCAGTGCTCATAGCCGCGGAAGGTACCCGCCTTGCGGGTGCGCACCGGGTGGGTGGCGCGGCCGAGGTTGCCCTCTGGGCCCACGCGCAGGCCGCCCCAGTTTTTCGCGCGGCGCAGGGCGTCTGGGCGGGCGGTTCCATAGGCACTCGCCTGCTCAAACGCCGCCAGGGCGACGGCCGGATCAATGCCGGCCGCCTGGATGGTCTGATAGTAGGCGTCGGCGGTGGCTTCTTGCAGCACCGGGCTCCGATGCTGCTGGAGCACCCGCGCGAACTCGGCCGGGCTGATCGTCGGGGCGCCGGCGCGCGGAGAATCGGGGCCGGGCGGCCGCGCCGCCGGGCCGGCGGGGGCCCCGGGCGCGCCGGTAGGCGGGCCGTCGGGCGGGTAAGGGTGGATATCCGCGGGCGGGCGGTCGGAAACTCCTTGAGTCATCGTGGTGCCAACCTCCATTATGCTGCCTGCTGTGCTCGTGCGCTGGCGCGGGAGCCAGCGCGTGGTAATTCCAGGCGCATTATAGCATAGTCGGCGCCGGGATTGGCCGTGATCGATCAGGGGATAAAGCAACAGCCGGGGATGCCTGAAGCATCCCCGGCTGCGCATTGGTGATCCGATTAGCGGGCCGCGCGGACCCGCCCATCCGTTTCTTCGTGGCCCTTCGTGTCCTTCGTGGATGACGCGATCCCGTTACACCTCGCGGAACTCGCCCTCCACGGTGCCTTCCTCGCTCGGCGCCGCGTGGTCGCCCGCCGGGGCGCCGGGGCCGGCGCCCGCGCCGGGCTGGCCGTCGCCGCCGGATTGGCCGGCGTACAGGTGCTCGCCGATCTTCTGGGCGGCGCGGGCCAGGTCCTGGACCGCCTGCTTGATGCGCTCGGCCGAGTCCCCATCCTTGACCTCGCGCAGGGCGGCGAGCTTCTGCTCCACATCGGTCTTCACCGCGGCGGGGATCTTCTCGCCATGCTCCTGCAGCGTCTTCTCGGTCGAATAGGACAGCGTGTCGGCCTGGTTGCGGAGCTCGATCAACTCACGGCGCTGCTTATCCTCCTCGGCATGGGCCTCGGCTTCCTTCACCATGCGGTCCACTTCGTCTTTGGAGAGCCCGGAGGAGGCCGTGATCGTGATCCTCTGCTCCTTGCCGCTGGCCTTATCGCGCGCCGTGACGTTCAGGATGCCGTTCGCGTCGATGTCGAAAGTCACTTCCACCTGCGGCACGTTCCGCGGCGCGGGCGGGATACCGTCGAGGATAAAGCGGCCGAGGCTCTTATTCTCGGAGGCCATTGGGCGCTCGCCCTGCAGCACGTGGATCTCCACGCTCGGCTGGTTGTCGCTGGCCGTCGAGTAGGTCTCGCTCTTCTTCGTCGGGATGGCTGTGTTGCGGGTAATCATCGGCGTCGACACCCCGCCCAGCGTTTCCACGCTCAGGGTCAGCGGCGTGACGTCGACGAGCAAGATGCCCTTGACCTCGCCCTGCAGCACGCCCGCTTGGATCGCGGCGCCCACGGCGACCACCTCATCCGGGTTGATCCCGCGGTGCGTGTCTTTGCCGAAGAAGCTCTTGACTTCCTCTTGCACTTTGGGCATGCGCGTCTGACCGCCGACCATCACGATTTCGTCGATCTGGTTCGGCTTCAGCTGCGCGTCCTCCAGCGCCCGCTTCATCGGCGGGATCGTCTTCTGGATGAGATCGCCCGTCAGCTGCTCCAGCTTGGAGCGGGTCAGCGTGATGTTCAGGTGCTTGGGGCCGTTCGCGTCGGCCGTGATGAACGGCAGGTTCACCTCGCTCGACTGCGTGGTGGAGAGCTCGATCTTGGCCCGCTCGGCGGCTTCTTTCAAGCGCTGCAGGGCCATGCGGTCCTGGCGCAGGTCGATGCCCTGCTCCTTGCGGAACTCGTCGGCCAGCCAGTCGATGATCCGCTGGTCGAAGTCGTCGCCGCCGAGATGGGTATCGCCGTTGGTCGAGGCGACCTCGAAGACGCCCTCGGCCATGCGCAGCACGCTGATGTCATAGGTGCCCCCGCCCAGGTCGTAGACGGCGAGCTCCTCTTCGGCGCCCTTCTTGTCGATGCCGTAGGCCAGCGCCCCGGCCGTCGGCTCGTTAATGATGCGCAACACTTCCAGGCCGGCGATGCGGCCGGCGTCCTTCGTCGCGTTGCGCTG
>DATGEF010000275.1:0-7756 GCA_035310405.1 Chloroflexia bacterium
CTTGCCGGCGCCGTTCGGGCCGATGAAGCCGAAGATCGCCCCCTGCTCGATGTCGAGCGAGAGATTCTCCAGCGCCGTGAACGCGCCATAGCGCTTGCTCAGGTTACGGATGCTGACGACGGTGGCCATATCTTAGCGCTGTCCTTCCGCGCTTAGGTCGAGCCGATGAATATACATATAGATCCCGGTTTGCCCGCTCCCCGGCATCGGCTGAACGCGGAGCCGGACCTGTCCCTCTTTGTCGATATACGCCGCCGGGCCGGCGATGTTTCCCGTGTAGGTGAGCGCCGATCCCACGGCGGTGCCACTGCTGTCGCGTACCTCGTCCCAGTTGCCCGTGCTCCAGTTGAAGATCGCGAAATGGAGTCTGCTATTGCGGTATTGGCTACCCTGGGCATAGCTCAGCGTGAGCCGATCGATCTGCACATCCTTCGGCAGCTGATATTGGAAAGTAACATCCCCGTTCAGCATTATCGACGTGGGCTGGTTATAACCGGTCGGGAACGTGTTGGGGTACCCGCTGATGATGGTCCGTGGGATCTGGGCGAGGCGCACCAGAATCCGGCCGCTCGGGGTGTCCACCGCAATCTGCTCGGTAACCAGCACCAGATCATCGCGTACCGGGCTCTGCCCGGGCAGCGCGATCTGCACCGGCAGCGGGGCCCCCCAGCCGACGATCACGGCATCCAGTCCCGTGGCCACCGACTGGTCTTCCTCCAGCACGGTGCTGAGGGCGGCGGCCCGGCGCTGGCGGGCGCGGTCCGCGGCCGTACTAGATTGCGGATAGGAATGTAGCTGCAAACCGGATACCAATTGCGGGAGCAGGATTTCGAGATCCTGCGCGCCGGTCCCCGTCTCTGGAAACCGCACGGCTACGGTCTGCCCCGGGGCGAGGGTGCCCACTATCTGCGTATCGTTAGCAAAGACCACCGCCACATCTTGTAGCGTTACGCTGCCGCGATTACTGACCTGCCCGCTAATCATGCCTCCATCCAGGCGCAGTTGAGCGGCGTACGGCGCGGAGTAGGGCACGGTCGTTTCGGCCAGGAAGCCGCGCAGCGACCAGGTGTCGATTTGCAAGCCGGCGATGCCACTGGGTTTCCCCTGGTAGATCGTGCCCGGGCCGCCCGCCTGCGCCGCTTGCAATCCGCCCCGGCCGTTGACCTCGGAGATCTGGCTGTCTTCGGCGATTTGCAGCTCATAGGCCTGACGAGTGGGCGAGAAGATCCCGGCAAAGCTTTCGATGGCGGCCACCGGCGCTCCGGCGTAGGCACGCACAATACTGACCGTCGTCAGCCGGAGCTGGTCGCCTTTGCTACTGTAGCCAATCACGTAGGCCAGCCCGGCGAATCCCAGGATAATCGCCGGGATCGTCAGCCAGGCCAGATCCTGGCGCCGTCCACGCCGCAAGAGCAGATAATTAATCGGGCCGACGACCAGCACATACAGAAACAGGAACCCGCCGACCAGGCCGACGCCGGGTAATTGGAGCGCCGGGATGTCGAACGGGCTGAGCTGGCTGATGTAATAAGATCCCGGAGTATAGCTGGGGCCGCCGGCTTGCAAGCTGGTCCCCGCCCCGCGGGAGGTCTGGTGATCCGCAAATAGCTGCTTCCAGAACGCCGGGGCGTGGTCCCAGCTTTTTAGGGGCGCGGCGGCCGGATCGAGTCCCAGCGCAAAGACCTCGCCGGCGCCCAGCGGGCGGCGGACCAGCAGCGGAATCCCGCCCGCCGTCGCCAGGCTATGGGCCCCTGTCTCCGGCCGCAGGTGCATCGCGCTGACCAGTACGCCGGTGGCGGGCGGCGCGGCGCCGGCATACCGTCCCAGGTCATCCAGGCTGGCGATCGATTGCGCGCCGCCCATATCGACCGGTAACAGATCGGTCAGCCCGGCGGCCGTGGTCGGGCCGCTCGGACCGCCGGCCACGACCATGGTACCCCCCCGCACCGCCCATCCGGCGAGGGCCTGCCGCTGATCCGTGCTCAGCTGGCCGGTATCGCTGCCGGCGAAGACCAGGGCATCGAGCCCCCCCAGGGCGGCGGCACTGCCTGGCAGATCCGCCGGCTGCAGATGCGCGACCGTCGCCTGGCCCGGGGTCGGACCCCGGCCGAGGGTCGTCCCCGAGAGAAAGTTGAGCAGGTCGGGGCTGTCGCTGACCACGCCCAGCAAGAAGGCATCGGCCAGCGGGTTGATCGGGGTTTTTTGTTCCAGCACGATCGTACTGCCCCGCAACAAGCGCACCGTCAATTCATGCTGATACGCGGTAGCGTAGGTGTACAGCGTCACGACTTTGCGGGCCGGGGCCGGTAAGGGAACCTGGCGACTATAGGTGGCGACTACTTGATCACCGCCGCCCGTGGCGTCGACCTGGACCTCGGCGTCGAACGACTGGCCGGTGTTGCTCAGGGTCACCTGGACCGGGAACCACGCGCCGAGCTTATAATGGCCCGCGTAGCCGGCCTGGACGGTCATCGTCAGCCCGGCCGCTGGCTCGATGGGCGCGGCCCGGCCGGCCCCTGGCCAGGCCAGCAGGGCCAGGAGCCCGACGGCGCCGCCGATGCGGCGCGCCCAGGGGCGCCGAGTAGCGGCCATCGTTAGGGTTGCCTTTTCAGGATGGGACGCATCCGCGCCAGGGGGGCCACGCTGGCGGGTCCTGGAAGCTGCTCGACCGGAAACTGGCCGGCGATGAGCACCAGGTCGTCCCGCACCGGCTGTTGCCCGGCCACCTGTATATCCAGCGGGATCGTGGGGCTCCAGCCGATGACCCAGGCGCTGGCCGGCGCCGCCAGGCGCGGCGGGTTGCTGAGGCCGGCGTCGATCAGCGCGGCCCGGCGCCGGCCCGCCCGATCCGTGGCGGAGTTCGGCGGGGGCCAGGTTTGCAGCTGTAAGCCAGGAATGAGTTTAGGGAGCACCTGGTCCATGCTGGGTGGGCTCATCCCCGAGCCGCTAACCTGAACCGCTGCCTGCCGGCCCGCCGCCAGCGTGCCCAACACTTGTACCTGGTCACCGGCGATAACGGCCACATCCTGTAGTGTGCTGCCGTGGTTCGTGATCTGCCCCCGGATGGTGCTGCCGTTGCTCTGCAACTGGACGTCAAAGGGCGCCTGGTAGGGGATGGTGGTCTCGGCCTGGAAGCCGCGCAGCGACCAGGTATCGATCTGGAGTTGGCCGATGCCGCTCGGCTTCCCCTGATCGATCACGACCGGGCTGCCCGCTGATGTGCTCCCGCCCAGTCCATTGCTATCCACCTCGGAGAGCTGGGTATCGGCGGCAAATTGCAGGTTATAGGCCTCGCGGTTCGGCGAGAAGAGCCCGACGAAGCTGTCGACGGTGGCGATAGGGGCGGCCGGATAGGTATGGACGACCGTCGCCGTGGTCAGCCGCAGCTGGCTGCCCTTGCTGTTGTAGCCGACCAGGTAGGCCAGCGCGGCGAACAGCAGGATCAGGCCGGGGATCGTGATCCAGGCCAGATCGCTCCGCCCCCAGCGGCGCAACAGCAGATAGTTGATTGGCCCCAGCACCAGCACATAGAGAAACAGGAAGCCGCCGACCAGGCCGACGCCGGGTAATTGCAGGGCCGGCAGGTCAAACGGGCTGAGCTGGCCCAGGTAGTACGACGACGAGCCCCCAAGGGAGGAGGAGGAGGCCTGATTATACAGGTTTCCGGTTCGCCGTGCGGCACCGGCGGATTGGCTTACCAGGTGTGTGGCAAACACCTGCTTCCAGAAGTCCGCTCCCCCGTCCCAGATCTTCAGCGGGGGGACGCTCGGGTCAAGCGCCAGCGCGAAGACCTCCCCGGCCCCGAGTGTCCGGCGCACCAGCAGGGGGTGGCCCGCGGCGTCGACGAGCACGCGGGCCCCGGTTTCCGGCCGGAGCTGCAGGTCGCTGGCCAGCACGCCGTTTGCCGGCGGGGCGGTCCCGCCGGCAAAGGTCGCCAGAGGCGCCAGGCTCGTGAGCGGATAGCTGCCCGCCAGTGTGACTGGTAGGAGGTCGGCCAGCCCGGCTGCCGCGGCAGAATTACTGCCGCCGGCGACCACGAGCGTGCCCCCGGCCACCACCCAGCCGGCGATCGCCTGGCGTTGGTCGGCGCTCAGGCTGCTGGTATCTGTGCCGGCGAAGACCAGGGCGTCGAGTCCCCCCAGGGCGGGCGCGCTGCTGGGCAGATCGCCGGGCGCGAGGTGGGCAATTGTCGCGTTGCCGGCGTTGGCCCCGGCCCCCAGTGCGGCGTTGGCCAGAAAATTCAGCAGATCGGGGCTGTCGCTGACCACCCCCAGCAAAAAGGCGTCGTTGAGCGGGTCGATGCGCACTTGCTGCTGGAGCACCTCAGTGTTGCCGCGCAGGAGGTGCACCGTTAGCTGGTGCTGGTAGGCGGTCGCGTAGGTATAAAGCGTCACGACTTTGCGCGCCGGAGAGGGCAGGGTAACCGGCCGGGCATACGTCGCCAGGGGCTGATCCGCGGGGCCGGTGGCGGTGACCTGGACCTCGGCGTCAAAGGCCTGGCCGATATTGCTTAAGGTCACCTGGACCGGAAACCATTCGCCGAGCTTATAATGGCCCTCGTAGCCGGCCTGGACGGTCATCGTCAGCCCGGCGAGTTGGGCCGGCGGCGCGGCGCGGCCGGGGGGCGCGGCCCACCCGCCGGCCCCCAGCAGGGCGAGCAGAATCAGCGCCGGCGCCGTGCGCACCCTACCAGAAGCTCCACTGATCCGGTGGCGGGGGGGGCGGCGCGGGCTCCGCCCGCCGTTCGTCCACATAGGCGCGCAGCCATTCCTGGATATCGCGGTCCCACTGCGCCTGTTCCTGTTCGCGCTGCGCTTCGATGCGGTTCATGATTTCCTGATGGACGTCGAACGGATGCGGCACATCTTCAAAGATAAAAGACGTCGCCTCCCCCGGCGTTTTCATCACCACATTGCCAAATCCGAGTAGCTTGGCCCGGACTCCTTCGACCCGCACCGTGGCGTCGACCACCCGGCGGATCTCTGTTTGTTTGACCGTCTCTTCGAGCCCGAAAGGCAAGGTGTCGAGGCTAATCAGGCTATCTTTGTTGACGATATACTTGTCATTGCGCCAGTCTTCCCATTGCCAGAGGGCGAAAGGCAGGAGCAGGAGATAGACGACCGGCCGGATCAGGGTCAGCAGGTTCAGCACGGGGTTGTCCGTCAGTTGGAGGGCATTGCCGACCAATCCCACCGCCAGGGTCGTTAGCTCGAACAGGAAGATCACCATGAGCGGCACCAGCTCGGCGGTGATCAAAAACCACCAATGCCGATGCCAGATCACCTGCAGCCCCTCGCGCCAGGGCTTGCGCGGGATCAGGCGATTGAGCAAGTCATATCCCGAGCGGGGGTGGGATTTGACCTGGATGCGGTGCGGGGCGGGGGGGGGCGGCGCGCCCACGATAATATGGCGCATGACGTCGCGGCGGTATTGCTCCCGCGGCATTTGGGTGGCGGCGCGGACCCCCTTCTGCAGGTCCAGGATAATGGTCTGGGCGTCATGCGCCGACTGCTCACGGATCTCGTCAAAGTGGATCTGTCCCATGCCGGCCGTATCAATCACCAGGGAGCCGACATGCAGGAGCTTTTTGAACCACTCTCTCAGGTGCGCATGGTGTGTGATGACATTTTGCACCTTACCCATCGGCACTTCCCGCAAGAACTCCCGCAACCCGGGCCGCGCTTCGCACACAATTACGCGCCGCGGACTGATCAGCAGATAGTCGTCGCGCCAGTCTTTGTAGTTGTAGACGATCCAGAGGCCGATGACCAGCAGCCCGCCCAGCAGGATCAGGTTTCCGGCCGACAAGACGGCGAGGAGCCAGCCGTCGAGGCCGGCGGGGTTGACCCCGTTCAACAGGAGGACGCCGGCCAGCAGAAGCACGAGGGCGAGCGCGGGCCAGATCAAGGTGCGCAGAAAGACGATGGGGTGGTGGTAATACAACCCGTAAATGTCTTCATCAACCGGGAACCGGGGGATGTGGGGCCGTTTGTCCAGGGGCCGGATCTCGTGATGGCCGTTGGGTCCGTGTCCCCCCGTGGGCGCCCCATGCCCGGTGCCGTGTGCCTGGGTGGTGCCCTGCGGCGGTGTGGCGTGCGCCATCCCCTCACCCTCTTTCCCTACCCCGTTGACCATGGGGGCGGCCGGGCACGCTACGGGCGCCTTCCCCGGGGTCACACCGTGCCTGGATCGTCGCGCATCCCCATCGGCCCTGCCGACTGGCGATTCTCTCTCCTCATCTTACTACACCGTGCAATACTTAGTCAACCAGGGACACCCGGGTTCCCGGCCCCGGCCCCTGGGCACCGTGCCGCGCGGATGCTATAATAGCCGCGAGAGAGGCGGGCATATGGTACGTTTGCTGATTATCGTTCGTTGGATCGTGGGCCGCGTGCCCGTGGGCCTGGGCAACTGGTGCGCTGACCGCCTGGGTGACCTGGCCTGGTTGGTGGCGCCGCGCTCATCATGCGCGGCGCGCAGCAACATGCGCCATGTGCTGGGGCCGGCGGCCCCGGAGCGCGTGGTCCGCCGGATGGCCCGGCGGGTGCTGCGTAATATGATGCGCAACTATTATGACCTGTTTCGGATTGGCCGGGTGAGCGATGCCGAGCTGGATGAGATGATCGATTTTGATAAAGACAGCCTGGCGATGGTCCAGCGCATGGCGGCCACGGAGCACGGCATCCTCCTGGTCACCGCGCACTGGGGCGCGTTTGACATGGTCACCCAGGTCTTGCTCCGCCGCGGGCTCTCGATCATGTTTCTGGTCGCCCGCTTTCGCCCGCCCCAGGTCGCCGAGTTTATTACGGACCTCCGGCGGCAGCGCGGCTCGGAGCTGGTCTGGATCGACGACGGCCTGACCACGCTCAAAAAGGCCATGCAGGCGCTGCGGGCCGGCCGCTTGGTCGGCCTGATGCCCGACCGGAACATGGACCGTACCGGGATCATGATCCCGTTTTTCGGCGACGATACCGTGGTCGCGACCGGGCTGGCGAAGATGGCGCTCCGCAGCCGGGCGCCGATCGTGCCCGGGTTTTGCTACCGGGTCAAAAAGAACCGCTATGCCTTTTTCTTTACCCAACCGATCTATCCCCCCCAAGAGGGAAACGAGGCAGACAAGGTGACGGCCCTGACCCGCGCCGTCTTTGCCGTCTTTGAACAACAAATCGCGCGCTATCCAGATCAATGGACTCTCTTACAGCCGATCTGGCCCGACGCGCCCTGTCCACCCGATCCCGGCCTGGCGCCGGCGTAGAGGCTCGAAGCTATGGCCAATCTGATTACGCTGGCGCGTGTCCTGTTGCTCTTCGCTACGGTCGGTCTGATTTATCTGCGCGAGCCCTGGGCGGTGTTTGCGGCCGCCTTCCTGACGATCGTGGTCTTCGTCAGCGATGCGCTCGACGGCTATGTGGCCCGCAAGCGCGGGAGCGCCGATGCGGCCGGCGCCGTCTTCGATATCGCCGGCGACCGCGTCGTGGAGAATGTCTACTGGGTGGTTTGTGCGCATCTGAGCCTCATCTCGGTCTGGGCGCCCCTGGTCATGCTGGTGCGCTCGTTTGCGGTCGACGCCGTGCGCACTATTGCCCTGGCCGAGGGCAAGACGGCGTTTGGCGATAAGACGATGATGCGCTCGCCATTGGGGCTCTGGCTGGCCGCGTCGCGCTTCCACCGGGGGCTCTATGGGGGCGCCAAGGTCGTCGCCTTCGTCTACCTCATCCTCCAATATGGCGGGCTGCTCTGGGCTGAGCAAGAGCCG
>DATGEF010000276.1:0-6788 GCA_035310405.1 Chloroflexia bacterium
TTCGATCCCCCCACGGCGAAAGGCGTCCGCGCGATCACGCCGCAGGAGGCCTTCCTGATCACCGATATCTTGGCCGATAACCAGGCGCGCACGCCCATCTTTGGCGCCAATAGCGCCCTCAAGCTGAGCCGGCCGGCCGCCGCCAAGACGGGCACGACGGAGAACTACCGTGATAGCTGGATCCTCGGCTACACGCCCGACCTGGCCGTCGGCGTCTGGGTCGGCAACAACGACGGCCGGCCGATGTCCAAAGTCGCCGGCGCGCGCGGCGCCGGCCCGATCTGGCACAACTTCATGGAAGGCGTGTTTGCCAACCCGCAGATGGAGCAGATCCTGGCGTTGCCGGGCGAGAGCGCGCCGCCCACCGAATTTACCCGCCCGCCGGGCCTCGTCCAGGCCCAGGTCAGTGCGGTGTCGGGGCTCAAGCCGAGCCCGGCCGATACCGCGCTCATCACGGAGTGGTTCGTCTCGGGCACCGAGCCGCAGAAAGTAGACGATCTGTACCAGCTGTTCAATATCTGCATCGAGCACGCGGTGCCCGAGCTGGCCAACGCCGACTGCCCGCCGGAATCGGTGATCCAGCGGCCCTATCTCGTCCTGCCGCCGGAGTTCAAGGCCTGGGAGTCCACGCTGGCCAAGCCGCTGGGCCCGCCGACCGCCGTCTGCTGCTTCCCCACCCCCGTGCCGACGGAGAGCCCGACGCCGAGTATCACCGACACGCCCGTGCCGGGCATCGCGCCACCGCTCCAGATCACCTACCCGACGCCCCGGCCGCCCCCCGCCCAGGATGATGAGTTCCCCGGCGCTTTCGTCAATATCACCGCGCCGCGGCCGGGGGCCGGACTCGGCGGCGCGGTGACGATTACCGGCAGCGCCGGCGCCGACGACTTCAGCTACTATCAGCTCGACTACAGCGCCGGGGCGAACCCCAACAGCTGGGTGGCGATCGACGGGCAGGTGACCAGCCCCGTCCGCAACGGGGTGCTGGGCGTCTGGGACACTAATCCGCTGCCCGAAGGGGCCTACACGCTGCGCCTCACCCTGGTCGGCAATGCCCAGCAGACTCGCCAGTACACGGTGCCGGTGCAGGTCGAGCGCAGCACGCCCAAGATCCGCCTGACCGCCCCCGAGAACGGCAGCACGCTCTATGCCGGCCAGGTGGTGACCCTCAGCGCGGCGGCGAGTGGGCCGCAGGGCCTCGCCGGGGTGGAGTTCTACGTCGACAACGTGCGGGTGGGCGTGGCCGCGCAGGCCCCGTACCAGACGACCTGGCTGGCGCAGCCGGGCGATCATACCGTCGACGCGGTGGCCTACAGCCTCACCGGCCGCCACACCACCAGCGATCCCGTGTCCATTACGGTGGCGGAGGCGCCAACCCCCACCGCGACGCCGGCCCCGCCGTTCGCGATCATCGTGCCGCAAGATCAGACGACCGTGGCCGGCCCGACCGTCGCCATCCTGGTCGCCGCGGGGCCGGCCGCCGCTGTGGTGCGGGTCGATTTCTATGTCGACGGCTGGAACATCAGCTCCGTGTCGGGGCAGGGTACTTTCCAGGCCAACTGGCAAACCATCCCCGGCCGCCACACGATCCTGGCGATCGGCTACAATGCCACGAACGGGGAGGTCGCCCGCAAACAGATCGTCGTCACCAGTAGTCCCAATCCCTGATATTCTGTTCGCTGATATCCAGTAAAGGAGATCCCATCCCATGGCGGATACCGAAGCAGCGCCCGAATCAGTACCCGAATCCGTGCCCGAAGCCGGGGCGCGCCCGTCGCCCGCGACCGAGTCGCTCGAGTTTCGCGCCGAGATCCGGCAGCTCCTGAATATCCTCGCCCACTCACTCTATACCGAGCGCGAGATTTTCCTGCGTGAGCTCATTTCCAACGCGTCCGATGCCTTGAACCGGCTACGCTTTGAGCAGCTCACGAATCAGGACGTGCTCGATCCGCAGGCCGAGCTGGCCATCCGCGTCGAGCTGGACAAGGACGCCCGCATCCTGCGCGTCCACGATACCGGCATCGGCATGACGCGAGAGGAACTGATCGACAACCTGGGCACCATTGCCCATTCCGGGGCCATGAGCTTCTTGAGCCGCATGCAGCAGGACAAAGAGCATAGCGCCGAGATCATCGGCCAGTTCGGGGTCGGCTTCTACGCCGTCTTCATGGTCGCCGACGAGGTCAAGGTGACCTCCCGTTCCTACCGGCCGGATGCCGAGGCCGTCGAATGGATCTCGCGGGGGGAGAACACGTATACGATCGGCCCCGCGGACCAGGCGACGCGCGGCACGGTGGTCGAGCTCAAGCTGCGCGAGGACGCGGCCGAGTTCGCCGACACCTGGCGCGTCGAGAGCATCATCCGCAAGCATTCGGACTTCATCGCCTTCCCCATTTACGTGGCCGGCCGCGAGACCCCGGTCAACCGCCAGGTCGCCCCCTGGCGCCGGTCGCCGAAAGAGGTCACCGCCGAGCAATATGCGGAGTTCTACAAGCAGCGGACGCTCGACAGCCAGCCGCCGCTGGCCCATATCCACTATGTGGCCGAGGCGCCCGTGGAGGTGCGCGCGCTGCTCTACATCCCCAGCCACCGCGAGCAGGGCATGTTCCGGCTGCGCACCGACGAAGGCCTGCAGCTCTATTCGCACAATGTGTTGATCCAGGAATACTGCACGGATTTGCTGCCCAAGCACTTCCGCTTTGTGGATGGCGTCGTCGACTCCGACGACCTGCCGCTCAATATCTCGCGGGAGACCGTCCAGCTGCAGAGCAACCGGGTCATGGAGCGCATCCGCACGATCCTGACCAAGCGGGTACAGAGCGAGCTGGAGCGGCTGGCCAGCGACGAGGTCGAAAAGTACCGCACTTTCTGGACGGCCTTCAGCGTCTATATCAAAGAAGGGGTGGCCACCGACCCCGGCGCCCGCGAGCCCCTGGCCCGCCTGCTGCGCTACCCTTCGTCCCGCACCAGCGGCGACACCCTGACGTCCCTCCAGGAATATATCGACCGCATGTCGCCCGAGCAGGAGGCCATCTACTACGTGCTGGCCGACGATCGGCGCTCGGCGGCGGCCAGTCCCCATCTCGATCCCTTCCGGGCGCGCGACCTGGAAGTGCTCTACCTGATCGAGCCGATCGACAGCTTCGTGGCCGTCAGCCTGAGCGAGTTTGCGGGCAAGCCGCTGCGTAACGCCGACGACCCCGATATCACCCTGCCGCCGCTGGCCGGCGCCGACCCGGCCGCGCCGGTGCCCGGCCTGTCCGGGGCCGACTTCACGCCGCTCCTGCTGCGCTTCCGCGCGGTGTTGGGCGACCGCGTGGTCGAGGTGCGCGAGGGCAAAACGCTCACCGCCAGTCCCTGCCGCCTGGTCTCGCCGGCCGGGGCCGCCGACCGCGATCTGCAGCGCGTGCGCCGCTACTTTGACCAGCAATATGAGGTGCCGAAGAAGATCCTGGAGCTGAACCGCAGCAGCCCGCTGATGCAATCCCTGGCCACGCGCATCCAGGCCGCGCCGGCCGACCCGACGATCGACCTGATTATCGAGCAACTCTTCGACAGCGCGCTGTTGCAGGAGGGCCTACTCCCCAACCCGGCGGACATGGTCGGCCGCATCCAGCAGCTGATGGAAGCAGCCGTGCGGCCCGCCGGCACCCCCCCGGCGGGGCCGCTCCCGGCGGACGCGGAGGCGGTCGAGGGGACCGCCGCGTCGGGCGACAGCCCGCTGTCACCCGACGCTTGATTCGATAGCTTAGTGCTTGTACAAGCCGGGGGGCAACAGCTCGACGATCGCCTGTTTCATGGCCGGGTCCACGCTCCAGTGCCGTTCCAGAAAGGCGAGAATGGCCGCGGCCGACTCGGGGGACCGATCGTAGCCCTGCATAAAGCGCGGCAACTCCCGCGCGACAGTGGGAAAGCGCTGCTCGAAGCGGCGTTCGGCGGCAAAGGCATCCGGGTGCGCCGCCTGCTCCGCTTCGACGCGGGGCGCCAGTTCCAGAATCCGATCCACGGCGTAACCCTGGATAAAGCGGAGCGCGGAGACGCGCTCACCCCGCTGATCGCGCCCGAGGCCGACATAGAGGTTGGTCAGCGCTTCGCCGATCAGCGCCTCGGGCGGGCGCACGCTGCGTGGTTCGGGGATCCGCGATGGGAAGCGGATTACGTCGTCGACGCCCGCGCCCTTCCAGACGATCCGCCCGGAGGGAAACTCAATCTGCGCCAACTCCGCCATGGTGAAGACGGCGAACTCCGCATAGATCCCATCCTCGAACAGGAGCTTGTATCCATGCGGACTATTCAGGAAGCAGTAGGCGATCGGACACACCGCGCTGAGCCAGCCGAGGTCGGCGAGGTACGCGGGTGGGTAGCCGTCTTCGACGATGACGAACATATCGAGGTCCGAATAGGCGTCGATGCGGTCTAGTTCGGTGCCGACCGACCCGAGCGCAAGCAGCGCCAGGGCATGGTCCGTGCCCGCTAAGGACCGGCCGATCGCTTCCAGCCGCTGGAGCAACCTCTCTCGCGACACCGTTGCCCTCCTTCCGCAATTCCTAACCGGATGCCTTGGCCGGGCCAGCCCAAACGCGGCCGCAGATCGCCAGGGACCCGCGTTAGCGGGGCACCCAGAGCGCGATGGCCAGGATGACGGCCATGCCGAATCCGGCAATGGCCGCGCTGCTCACCAGGTCGAAGATGATGTCGCCGATCGGGTTGCCGACCTGGGGGATATGCGCCCACCAGGCCTCCCCGGCGATCAGCGCCAGAAGCAGGCCGCAGGCGAGGATTTGCGCCGCCGGGTTATCCCAGAAGAAGCCGGTCAGGCGGGCGATCAGGAACCAGCCCGCCCCTCCACCGAACAGAAACACGCAGTACTGGATGGTGCCCAGATACCAGCCCACGCCGGGCAGCTGCTGCCCCAGCTTCATGGCCTTGCTCCTCTCCTGCCTGATCCGGATCGCCCAGGATCTATAGCTATTATAGCAGGACTGCGGGCATCCGCCACATCTTGCCGCCGCCCGGCTGCGTAATAATAAGGGGGTAGGGGTGCCCGGCAGGATTTTGCAACCCGGCGGGGCGGCGGATGCGCGGGCGGAGAGAGACCTCTCCCCCTGCCCCCTCCCCGGCGCGGGCTTTCAAGGGTAGGTATTTAGGCGGCCAGCGCCCCGCTGTCCGGCCACTCTACGCGGCGCAGCGCCGGCCGCGCCTCCGCCGCCGGCCACGGCTCCGGCCAGAACGTCCCCATATCCACCAGCACCCCGCGCAGCAGCCCCGCCAGGATCACCACCACGCCCCGCCGAAAACAACTCAGCAGCCGTGCCTGGCTCCCGCCCCGCCGCACCCGCCGCGCGATATGCAGCGCCGGCAACGCTTCCAGCCCGCTCACTGGCGCCGTCGCTTCCGCCTCCCCCCCCACGCTCACCACCCATAACGTCGCCACCGCCAGCACCAACCACTGCCTCTCCCATCGCCCCGGGTCGCGCAGTTTCGTCTGTTCCCAGTGCCAACCTCCCCGTTTGAGATCCTTGAACCCCGCCTCGATCCAGGTGCGTAACCCATACCAGGCACATGCCGCCACCTCTTGCGGCAAGTCGGTCACGATGAACCACGGGTCCCGATATCCCGCTTCCCCGTGCGCCAGCAACGTGCAGTTCAACTGGCCCTCCGGGTTTTTGAAGCACGTCACCGCCCCCGCCCAGGCCGTGCCCGCCTCCGGCACGAGGGTCCGCAGTTCGTGCCAGTGCGCCTGCCCCGCTCGCCGGACGTAGCCCTGGCGCTGGATGCGCAAGAACGGGTGCCAGCCGTTGGCCACGATGCGCGCAAAGAGCCAGCGGGCATATAACGCGCGGTCGGCCAGCACCAGCACGGTCCACCCTTCCGGCACCACGGCGGCGAGTTCCTCCAGCAGGTCGAGCCAATGGGGCTTCCAGGCGCCTTTGGTGTTGGCCGGCACGATTTTCCAGGCGACCGGGATGGCGCAGCCGCGATAGACGACGGAGCAGGCCAGCACGGCCCAGCGATCGCGTAGCAGCGTGGCATCGAGGGCCACAGCGAGATGGGCGTCGCAGGCCGGCCAGTAAGTGAGCACCCAACGCAGCAAGGGGGCCAAGCAGGCGCGCACCTCCAGGGCGACGCGCTTGGCGCCCTTCTTGGCCGGGGCCTCGTAGGTCCACTCGCGGAGCTGTTGGCGCACAGTGGCTTCGGATTGGCCCCAGACGCGAGCGAGGAAGGCGCCGACGGTAGTGCGGCCGCAAGATTGCGTGACGACCAGCGCCCAACTCCAGGCGGCGAGGACGGCAACTTGGGGGCGCGCGAGATGGGGCAGGTGCATTGACACGGTCTGAGTCCAAGCGGATAATACAGCAAGACGAGACATGGCATCCTCCTACTGTGATAGGCGAACTGAGATCTCTATCATAGCAAAAGAGACCAGTCTCGTCGCTCCTTTCTGGCTCCGGCCCGCCAAAAGGCCAAATACCTACCCTTGAAAGCCCGGCGCGGGGAGGGGAACGGGTGGGAGCCCGGTCGGCCGCCGTCGCCCCGCCAGCCCGCCGTCTCTTCCCCTCCCCGCGCCGGGGAGGGGCGAGGGGAGAGGTTCGTTCCCGCGCCGCATTCTGGCTGGCCGCTGCGAGTGCAAAAAGCTGCCGAGCACCCTAGTGCAGGTTCCGGCGACCGGTTGGGGTTACATACCGAGGAGTGAGCACCCCCAGGTGCGAACGGTGGGGGCGCGACCCGTTCGCACCTGGGGGTGCTCACTCCTCATTCCCCAATAGCTGGCTTGATCCTGCACTAGG
>DATGEF010000277.1:0-2898 GCA_035310405.1 Chloroflexia bacterium
GAGTCTGGATGCTCCGGCACATACGCGTTACCTCTTCTAGCCGCCGGCCATGGCCCCCACGATCCAAAAGGGCTCCGCTCCCTGCGCGACCGCGTCGGGCAGGAGGGCATCGGGCGGCTCATGGGATAGATCCTGCTCGCAGGCGAAGAAGCGCACGAACGGCCGCCGCACCTGCGTCACGTGGTCGCGGATCGTCCCGCGCAGCATCGGATAGCGGGCCTCCAGGGCGTCGAGGACGGCGCGCTGGGTGGCCGGCCCCTCGACCTGGAGCTCCACGTCGCCCTGATCGACGACGCGGGCCAGGTGGCGCAAATGGGCCGGCAGCACGACGCGGATCATGGCAGTGTCTGCACTTCGACGGACAGGACGGCCGGCAGATCGCGGACGATGGGCGCCCAGGTGTCGCCGCCGTCGGGCGAGGCGTACACCTGCCCGCCGGTGGTCCCGAAGTAGATGCCGCCCGCATCGAGCGAGTCCACGGCCATCGCGTCGCGTAACACGTTCACATAGCAATCGCTTTGCGGCAGCCCGTGGGTGAGCGCTTCCCACTCGGTGCCGCCCGTCCGGCTGCGGTAGACGCGCAGCTTGCCTTCGGGCGGGAAATGTTGGGAGTCGCTTTTGATCGGGACGACATAGATGGTGTCTGGCTCATGCGCATGCACGGCGATCGGGAACCCGAAATCGGATGGCAGGTTGCCGCTGATTTCGTGCCACGACTCGCCGGCATCGTCGCTGCGCATGACGTCCCAGTGCTTCTGCATGAACAGCACGTCCGGGCGCGCGGGGTGCATCGCGATGCGGTGGACGCAGTGGCCGACCTCCGCCTGGGGGTCGGGAATGCCTTCCGACTGCAGGCCGCGGTTGATCGGCCGCCACGTCTCGCCCGCGTCGTCGGTCCGGAAAACCCCCGCCGCGGAGATAGCGATGAAGATCCGCCTGGGGTGGTGCGGATCGAGCACGATCGTGTGCAGGCACATCCCCCCGGCCCCCGGCTGCCAGGAGGGCCCGGAGGCGTGGCGGCGGAGCCCGGCCAGCTCCTGCCATGTCCGGCCGCCGTCCACGGTGCGGAACAGGGCGGCATCTTCCACCCCGGCGTAGACGGTATCCGGATCGGTCAAGGAGGGTTCGAGATGCCAGACGCGCGCGAATTCCCAGGGGTGTTGCGTGCCGTCATACCACTGGTGCGTGCCGGGGACCCCCTCATACACAAATTCATTCCCGACCGGCGCCCACGTCTGGCCGCCGTCGTCGGAGCGCTGGATCACCTGCCCGAACCAGCCGCTGGTCTGCGACGCGTACAGCCGATTCGGGTCCACGGGCGAGCCCTTGAGGTGGTACATCTCCCAGCCCGCAAAGTGGGGCCCACTCACGTTCCAGTGTTGGCGCTTGCCGTCCGCGGTCAGGATGAACGCGCCCTTGCGCGTGCCCACCAGTACTCGTACACCACTCATCGCTTGCTCCTTTCGATAGTGCTCATTGCAGTATTGCCCGGGATGCGCGCCGTCGCGCATCCGCCACTCGTGAAGTCGGCCCGCGATCCGCGCCCGGCCCTAAAAGCGCCAGCGGGTCTGGCTGAACGACGGGCCCTTGCCGAAGCCGAACGCCGTGGTGGGCGTGACGGCGTAGACCCGGGCGATGTTGCCGCTGGCGCCGTGCAAGGCGCCGTCACGCACGGTATAATGCCAGTCATACTTCGCCGCGAACCGAGCGGCCACGCGCTGCAGCACCGCCGCCTCGTGCACTCCCACCGCGGTGCCTTCCACCACCAGGTCGAGCCCCTCATGGAGGGTGTTACAGCCGGTCGTGAGGACGCAGTGCGGGTTGAGCGCCAGGTTCTGCGCTTTGCGCTCGCGCTCGCCGGTGCAAAAGTACAACGCGCCATCCAGCCAGAGCGCCAACAGCGGCGTGACATGGGGGCGGCCGTCCGGGCGTACTGTCGCCAGCCAATACACCTCCGCCTGCTCCAGCTGCCCGCGCGCCGCCGCCCAGGGGGTCGGGGTCGCATCCGGGCTACTAAACTGCGGCTCCAACTCCGCCGCCGGCTCCTGATCTGCCATCGCTGCACTCCTTTCGCCACTGCACGCTGGGCCGCCGCAGGATGCGCGCGCGCTCGTGTTTGCCGGGGTTCAGCAGCCGCGGCGTGTGCGATCAAGACGCCCAGTACGCCAGACCCCGTATTATACATCCACCAGCCCAGTTCAATGGTGCGTTCGAGAAACCGGACTAGAGGTGGTATCCGGGGGGCCGGGTAAAAACCGGAAGCGCGGCCTGGAATCTCGGGAACCTAACGTGGTCGGGAAGAAGAGGAAAGCTTTGAGCAGGTTGGGTTGGAACGGGATGCCGGCATAGGCCCAGGTCTGCGCAATGCAGTATCTGTCATGGGCTGTCTATCTCCGGGGCCGGCCCGCTCGTGATGGTACACCGCACGGGCAGCCCGATAAATTCCCCATACTGCTGGGCGGCGGCGGCAACGGCCTCTTCTTCGGCGGCCGTCAGCGGGGCCCACGGCGCGACTTCGACCACGACGGCCCCTTTCTGGAAGGTCCGCCGCCAACTGCCGACGACCTGACCGCGGATCACCAGCGTCGAGTCGAACGCGCGCCTCGCGCTGGCGGCCCGCCCGCCCCGCCGCGCCTGGTCAAACGCGGCGAAGCCGACCAGGAACTCGTCATAGGTCGGTAGCAAGCAGGCCGCCGGGGATAAGTGGGCGGCGGGCAGCGGCGCGGCCGCGCCCCAGTAGGTCTGCCCGTCGATCACCTGCGCGGTCAGGTGGGCGGCCGCCATGGCCAATCCCGCTTTGGCATCGGCGACGGTCAGGCCGGACCACCAGGTAAAATCCTGGATGGTGGCCGGTCCATGCCCGGTATAATAGCGCCGGGTGAGCTCGGCCAGGGCTTC
>DATGEF010000278.1:0-3354 GCA_035310405.1 Chloroflexia bacterium
CGCGGCGGTCAGGCCATGGTACTTGAGCCAGCTCGCCGCCTGGTAGCTGGTGCGGGTGCGCAACGCGGCCACGTATAGCGGGAATTCGCGGGCGGGCAGCAAGTGGAGGGTGCCCCGCATGCACCAGGTTTTGACCAACGACCGGCCGACCCAGAGCGCGTCCCCGATCGCGCCCGGCGCCAGGCCGTCGACCCGCGCCCAGGCGGCGAGCTCGGCCGCCGACAACATCTGGGCATGCAGCCCACCGATCTGCGTCACCATGTCGAGCAGTTGCGCGGGCGCGGCCCGCTCACGCAGGTAGTGGCGGGCCACCCGCCAGGAGTTGACCTGTTCCCAGGTCAGGGCAGTGACGGTGCTCACCGCGATTAGAAAACCTCCTCTGGCCAATCGAGCATAATCGCCCGCACCATGTCGCCCGGCTGGACGAGGGTGCGGGTCTCTTCGACGATCAGCATCGCGTTGGCCTGGGTCAGCGACGTCAGGATGCCGGAGCCCTGCTCGCCGGTGCTCCGGGCCTCGTACTCGCCGGTCGCGGTGCGCGTCACCACGGCGCGGATGTAGTGTTCGCGGCCCGATGTGTTGGGGATCGCCTCGGTCGCGCGCACCTGGAGGACGGGCCGCGCCCACCCGGTGCGGCCCAGCATCTTCAAGATGGCCGGCCGGCCAAATTGCTCGAAGCTGACCAGGGAGGAGACGGGGTTGCCGGGCAGGCCCAGCAGCGGCACGCCGCGCACCACGCCGAAGGCCAGCGGCTTGCCCGGCTTCATGCGCACCTGCCAGAAGTGCATGGTGCCTTCCCGGTCGAGCACATCCTTGACGATGTCGTAGTCGCCCACCGAGACGCCCGCCGAGGTCACGAAGAGGTCGGGGGCCTGGGCCAGGCCTTCCTCGACCCGCGTAGTCAGCTCGGCCAGGTTATCGCGGGCGATGCCGAGCAGCAGCGGCACGCCGCCCGCGGCCGTCACCTGCGCGGCCAGCCCGTAGCTGTTGCTGTTGCGGATCTGCCCCGGACCGACCGGCGCGCCCACATCCACCAGTTCATCGCCCGTCGAGAGCAGGACCACGCGGGGCCGGCGGTGAGTCAGCACCTGGGGCCGGCCGACCGCGGCGAGCAGGGCCACCTCATAGGGGCGGATCAGCGTGCCCCGCGCCAACACCGCCTGGCCGCGCCGCATATCCTCCCCGGCGTGGCGCACGTTGTCCCCGGGCTGCACCCCGTTGTAGAGCAGGACGGTGGGGGATGCTGCGGGGTCAGAGGGTGGGGGGTCGGCGATTTGATTGCGCCAGGTGGCTTTGGCGTCTTCGGCGGGGCGGTTGGTGGCGTGGGAGGCGCCGGCGTTGATCGCGTCGCCTTCGCTGGTCTCCTCGAAGCGGATCACGGCGTCGGCGCCGGCCGGCAGGGGCGCGCCGGTCATGATCCGCAGGGCCGCGCCCGGCCCGACGCTGGCTCCCGTCACGTAGCCGGCGGCCACGTTGCCGATCACGCGCAGCGGCCGCGGGGTCGCCCGGCTCGCGCCGGCCGTATCGGCGGCGCGCACGGCATAGCCGTCCATCGCCGAGTTGGCGAAAGGGGGAACGTCGCCGTCGGCGGTGATGTCTTCAGCCAGCACCCGGCCGCTCGCCGCCAGCAGGGCCGTCGGCTCGGGCGGCAGGGGCGCGAAATGGCCCAGAATGTAGGCCAGGGCTTCCGGCACAGTAATACTGGTCAGTTGGGTCGCGCTCACAGAGGGCCTCTCCGGTCGTATGCTCCCGCCTTAATGGGGCGGCGCCCAGAGCCCGAAGCCGTTGCCATCCAGATCGGCGAACTCGGCCCACCAGCCCCATGGCTGCTGCTCCAGCTCCGTCGTGAAGCGGATGCCGCGCGCCCGCAGATCCTGCACGGTCGCCTGGATGTCGTCGCAATGGAACACGATCCGCGACGCGGTCCCGATCTGGCTCTCCTGATCTGGGGGCGTGAAGAGCACGAGATGGGTCGGCGCCCCCGCCGGGGCCACCTCGATCCAGCGGGGCCACTCCGTCCCCGGCATCATGGCCTCGTCGCGGATCAGCGCGAACCCGAGCTGCTCTGTGTAGAAAGCGCGCGCCGCCGCCTGGTCGCGCACATTGACCCCCACGGTTCCTACCTGAGTGATCATAACTTGGTCCCCTTTCCGTTGTAGCCTGTTTGCTCACCGGGGCGCCGCCGCCGCGCGAAACGCCCCAGCCACTATTGTAGCACAGCCGTTCGATTTTGCCAAACGCACCGCGCTGCGCGGGTGGCGTGTCAGGTTTTTGCAGAGGATGGCCGGCACACCGGCTGGAGCCCGCTCCCACAGACGCAGCGCACTCTGGAAATAATGGGTGCCGATCCGGGTCAGCAGGTAATCGTTGGCGCCGGCCTGGAAGCCGGCCTCACTCGACCACCACCAACTCGCGGGGCGCGCGGTTCAGGCGCTGCGCCCCGGTGGGCAAGAGCACGACGATGTCCTCGATGCGGACGCCGAAGCGGCCGGGCAGGTAGAGCCCGGGCTCGATCGAGAAAGCCATGCCGGGCCCCAGGGGCGTCTGGCCCCCCTGCACCAGGTACGGCGCCTCGTGCCCGTCCAGGCCGATCCCATGGCCCAGCCGGTGGGTGAAGAACTCCCCATAGCCTTCGCTGGCCAGGTACTCGCGTACGACCGTATCGAGGTCTTCGCCCGTCATCCCCGGGCGGGCCGCCTGCACCCCCGTCTCCTGCGCCTGATACACCAGGTCATAGACCACTCGCATCTCGTCCCTGGGCTCATGGCCGACGGCGACCGTGCGGGTCATATCGGCGTGATAGCCGTTCAGGCGGCCGCCGTAGTCGAGGACCACCAGGTCCCCTTCGGCGATAATCCGATCGCCCGCGCTATGATGGGGGGACGCGCCATTCGGGCCGCTGGCCACGATCGGGCCCCACTCGACGAGGAGGCCCCGGCGGCGGAGCAGGCCGGCGATCGCCTCGGCGACCTGGTGCTCGCTCTGGCCCGCGAAGCGTAGTTGCCGGATATCGGTAAAGGCGTCGTCGGCGCAGGCCGCCGCTTCGGTCAGCGCCGCAATTTCGCCGCTGTCCTTGACGATCCGCTCCGGCGCCAGCACGGCCGCGGCCGTGCTGAATGTCGCCTGCGGTAGGACGGCTTGCAGACGGAGGAGAAAAACGGACCAGAGCTGATCGCCCACGGCGATGGTCGCCGGCTCCCCGTCGGTCGCGCCCGGGAGGAGCGCGCCGACCCGCTGGGCCGGTTCCTCACTTTCCTGCCAGGGCACCAGGCAGACGCCGGGCGGCAGGCCACCCAGGCCCGCCGCTTCGAAGGCGGGCACGACCAGGGAGGCGGGCCCGTCGCGCGGCACCAC
>DATGEF010000279.1:0-6442 GCA_035310405.1 Chloroflexia bacterium
GGCGCGCAGGGACATGGGAGACCTCCAAATGGATAAGGGAGTCGGCGGTGCCGGTAGCCCGATCTTACACCGAAGAGGCTCCTTGTGCCAGGGCCGGCAATACCTCCGAAGCTCTCATAAGAGTTCGCCAGCGGTATCAAAAGATGCAGCGCACCCCCGGCCTGACCCGGCAGCCTGAGATCCCAGGGCCGATGCGTTCTAGCGGCAGGCGGATTGTAGGCCAGGTCTCCGACCTGGCGGAGGGGCCGCCCCAGGTCGGAGACCTGGCCTACAGCCCGCGCCGTCAGAACGCATCAGCCCTGCCTGAGATCCCAGGGCCAGGCCGCGCAGGTTTTACAGGATTCCTCCATTGGCCCGGCTGAGTCGATCTGGAGCGCGGCGCGAACCTTTGGCGGGGCTGCCTCGTATGGGGAGCGAACAGATCACCCGAGACGCCGATCATCGTATGGAGGATACTTGATGCTGACCGAATCCCGCCCCCTGGCCCGGCCTCTGGCCGCCGGGCCGCGCCGCCCGCACCCCCTGCGCGTGGTGATCGCCTGGGAGCTCCGCCGCCTGGGTGCCGACTGGCGGATCTACCTGCTGCCGCTCGCCACGCTGGCCGCGGCCGTCTTCCTGACGCTCGCGGTCACCCGGACGCTCAACCTGGACGGCGGGGCGGCGGCGGGGCCGGGCAGCGCCTGGGCCGCTTTCTGGTTGGTCGCCACCGGCCTGAACATCCTGAAAGTGCCGCTCATCTTGCTGACGGCCACGCGCGTGGCCCACGACTACGCCACGCGCACCCACGAGCTGGTGTGGACGACGCCGGTGCCGCGCAGCACCCTGGTCTGGGGCCGCTGGCTGGCCGGGGCGCTGTTGAGCGCCGGGCTGCTCGTGCTCTGGCTGCTGGGCCTGGCGGCGACGAGCCTGGCGCTGCGCCTGGTGGACCCGGCGCACACCCTGCCCCCCGACCTGCCCGCGCTCGGCCTGGCCTGGGCGCTCATGGCGCCGATTGATCTGTTCCTGGTCACGGCCAGCGGCTTCGCCCTGTGTACGCGCTGGCCGGGGGCCGCGGTCATGGTGCCCGCGAGCATGGCCGTCGTCTGGCTGTTCTTGCTGCCGGCGCTGCCCGGCGTGCTGCCGGTGTTGCTCCGCTGGCTGGGGGCGCCCGCCGCCGGGGAGGGTGTGGACTACGCACGCTGGGTGCCCGCGCACTCGCCGCTGGTAGACCGGATGCACGATACGCTCGCCGGGCAGTACGCGGCGGCGGGGCCGCTCGACGCCGCCGGGCGCCTGGCGCTGGGCAACACCCTGGTGGCCGGCCTGCCCGACCTGGGCCCCTGGCTGGCCCACCTGCCCTATGCGGCGGCAGGCGTGTTATTGCTCGCGTGGACGGCCTGGCGGTTCCGCCCATCCGCCTGAGCCGCGCCCCGTGCGGACCTCGCACGGGCGGGGCCGCCCGGACACCAGGCAGGACATGATATGCGGTATTCACGAGTCAAACCTACCCAAGAGGAGAGCGCACGTATGGATCAAGCAGCCGTGTTGGTGAAGAAGGCGCCGGGAGCGGCGCCGCGCCGCCCCGTGGGCGCCGTGGTCGAGTGGGAATTGCGCCGGTTCGCGGCGCACCGGGGGTTGTGGCTGCTGGGCGGGTGCCTGTTCGCTATCTTCGCCGGGCTGATCCCGCTAATGCACCCGCTGATGAGCAGCACGTTCGTCGGCCCGGACACGCTCCTGCCTCTGCTGTGGTTCGTGGAGGTGGTCGGCGGCTTCGAGGCGTTGAAGATCGCCGTCGTGGTGCTGTGCATGGGGCTGCTGGCCAGCGAGGTGCAGCACCGCACGCACGAGCTGGTGATGGCGACGGCCTTGCCCACGGGGGCCTACGTCTGGGGGCGCTGGCTGGCCGGGCTGATCCTGTGCGGCGGGCTCAGCCTGCTGCTGCTGGGCGGGGTGCTGACGGGCGCCTGGATCGTGAACCTGGTCGATCCGGCCAACAGCCTGCCGCCCAACGGCGCGGCCATCTTCAGCGTCTGGGCTTTCGTGGCGGCGGTGGACGTGCCGGTGATCTCGGCGCTGGCGCTGGTCGCCGGGGCCTGCTGGCCGCGGCGTATCGTGGCCGGCTCGGTGGGCCTGACGCTGCTATGCATCCTCGGCCCGCAACTCGTGCGCCTGGATGGCGAGCCCCCGGCCTGGGTGCCCAATCACTTGTGGATGCTCGGCAATCTGCTCGGCCACTACGCGAACCAGGTCCAGGCCCTGGTGACGCCCTACATCCCGGAGGTGCCGAACGAGGTGCCCGCGGCGGTCGTGGGCCTCTGGCGCCAGGGCTGGACCGGCCCCGTGGACCTGACGCCCTGGCTGGCGCAATTGGGCTATGCCGGGCTGGCGGTCGGCCTCGTCGCTATCCTGGCCTGGCGCTTCCGGCGCTTCCGATCATGAAATTGTTGCAGACTGTTGCGGAAGGAGTACATCGCATGGAACTGGTAATCGAGGGCCTGAGCAAACAATACGGCAAACATTGGGCGCTACGCGAGGTGTCGCTGCGGCTGGGGCCGGGATTGGTGGGGCTGGTGGGCCCCAACGGGGCGGGCAAGACGACCCTGATGCGTATCCTGGCGACGCTGCTGGATGGGACGGCGGGCCGCGTGTCGTGGAATGGGCTGGATACGCGCACGCAGGGCGAGCGCGTGCGCCAGACGCTGGGCTACCTGCCCCAGGAGTTCGGCCTCTACCCGGAGTTCACGGCGCGGCAGTTTCTGCGCTACATGGCGGCGATGAAGGGCCTGCCCGACCCCCTGGCCCGGCCCCGCGTGGACGCCATCCTGGAGATGGTCGGGCTGACCCGCGACGCCGACCGCAAACTGGGCGGCTACAGCGGCGGCATGAAGCAGCGTGTGGGTATCGGGCAGGCCCTGCTCAACGACCCGGAGTTGCTGATCGTGGATGAGCCGACGGCCGGCCTCGACCCGGAGGAGCGCATCCGCTTCCGCAACCTGTTGAGCAGCCTGACCGCCGACCGGCTGATTATTCTCTCCACGCACATCATCAGCGATGTGGAGGCCGCCGCCACGCGGCTCGTGTTGCTCAAGGAGGGCCGCGTGCTGCGCGACGTGGCGCCCAGCGCCCTGCTGGCCGCCGCCGCCGGCCAGGTCTGGACCGTGACCACGGATTCGGCCACCGCCACCGGCCTCCAGGCCCGCTACCGGGCCAGCGCCCTCGCCAATACGCCCGGCGGCGTGCAGGTGCGCCTGGTCAGTCCCACCCGCCCCCACGAGGCGGCCCAGCCCGCCGACCCCAGCCTGGAAGATGCCTATCTGCTGGCGATGGCCGCGTGAACGCCCATTTGTGCTGATGCGGGGGACTGGCGGCCCAGGCGGCGGCCAGGGCTTATGCGTTCTCGGCTAGGGTGATCCCCAGCAGGGCGAGGGCGGCTTCGGGATGGCGGCTATGGTAGCGCAAGCGGGCGGCAATCTGCTGATGGCCCGCCGCATGGAGCAAGCTGACCACGCCATCGCGCAGCAAACTCATTACCGCCGGTCCCTGGCCCCGATGCACCAGGCTGGCATCTTCCCCCAGCGTCACATCCTTCACGTAGTGCAACCCGTTCTCAATCCGCCAGTGCCCGCGCCGCAACTCCAGCAACCGCTCCATGTCGGCCACCGTCGCCGGTAAGCTCGTCACCCCCCAGTGGATCTCCTGATGCACCTGCCCGTGCGCTTCCCAACTGCGGATCACCATGAACGCCTGGGCCAAGTGCGGCCAATCCAGCACGCCGGCCAGTTCCGCCGTCGCGGCCAGAAAGCGCACCTCGTAGCGTCCCTGCGCGCGTTCACAGGTCGCCGTCTCGCGCTGCTCCACCGCCACGGGCGCCCAGCCGTGGGCGCGCGGGCGGGTGGGGGCGAACCAGCGTTGCAAACAATCCAATAGATGGCCCTGATTGGCTTTGACCGTGACCAGGTAATCGCCGTCGGCTTCCACGACCGCCGCACACAAGTTGCACTGGCACCACAGCGCATCGCCGGTCAGCACCCGCCCGCGCCAATCGACTTGCACCAATAACTGCGGGGCGGTGTTGAGTTCGGCGGCGGGTTTGTTGGCAGTGCTGGTGACGGGCACGGCGGCGAGCACGGTGCCGGTGTCGTGGGTATAGGCGGCCACTTCATGGATCGCGCTGACGCCCGGCGCGGGCGGGGTAAAGCGCAAGCGCCCGCGCTGGGCTTTGCCGTCGAGCGCGACGCCCTGGCTGCCACGGGGCCGGGGGTCGGCGGTAGGGGGGTCCAAGAACTGATGGAGGGCTGTCGCCAGATAGGTCGGCTCCAAGCGGGCGAGCAAGCGATTGATGGTGGATTGATGGGGGGTGCCGTGGGTGGGCGAGAAGCCGAGGGCGCGCTGGGCTGTGGGGGCTTGGTCGGCGAGCCACTCCGCGGCGGCGAGTTGGGAGCGGTGGTTGGAGAGGAGGGCGGCGAGCACGGCGGCGAGCACGGCGGGGAGGGGAAAGCGCCGACCTTTAGCGGTGCGGGGATCGGGGATGGCGGCAAAGAGGGCAGGCAGCGCGCGCAAGGGAACGTGGGTGGGGCCGGCGAGGGTGGGCACCGAGACACCGGGTTCGAGGGCGCTGAGGACACGGGCCAAGCGCACCGGGTCCAGCGGCCCACAGGTCAGGGGGGCGGATAGCGTATACTGCATCGGAACGCTCCTTTGGTACGAGAAGGCAGACCTCGCCGTATCATGCTTTCCCTATACTTGCTGCACTTTTGGCAGACCGCTAGGCACGAAATGTCGTTGCTCGTGCGTAAGTTTCTGCCAAAAGTCCGACAACTATGAGGCAAGGATGATACGGCGGGGTTTGGAGAAGGTAAGTTAACGACTGACCCTATCTTACCAAAGAAGCGCGCTCTTGCCCCGCTTCCGAGAACGCATAAGCCCTGCGGCAACACGCGGCTTGCCAATTTTTCCAGGCATACTGAGGAGCACCGTGCCATCAAGACATGCCTGGCTCCGCCAAAACTCATGGCTCCCGTTTGCTGCCAAAACAGACTTACGGCAAGATTATGCTCCCAAGACGGGTAGCTCACGGTCCGGTTCCGCCGATCGGGGGGTGCCTGGGGACGTTGCTGCGCGGCAAGGTTATGCTGCCAACGGCGGCAAAGTTATGGGTTACGTCACCCCCCCCCTCGCGGGTTATTCGTGATCGCACCCCGGTAGTAATCTGTTTCCCGGGGAAACAAACTCGCACCCCGATAGTTACTGGCCGTCCCCTATCTGGCTAACCTGCCCCTGAGATTTGGCGCCCAATCGGCCTGGTGGCGCGCTCCTTCTTGTGGATTAGGCTCCGGCGCCATGTGCTACGCACCGCTGCGCGAACGGCGCCGTCGGGACGCGCCGGCAGGGCCGCCAGCGACGGCGGGGCCGACGTCCCGCGGGACCCCGTCCCCGCGCGCCAGTCGGCCCCGCCACAAGGGGGCGGGACCCCCCTTATGGGAACCCCCTGGCCACGAGCCTCCCGCTGCTGCTTTTCCCATGGTCGCACACGGCGCAAGGCGGCCCCGCGGCTGGGGCCGTGCGCCCCAGGCCGCGGGGTACCCTGCCGGCCCGCGCTGCGCTCGCGCGGGGCCGTGAGCCCCGGCGCTCGCTGGGCCTGGCCCGCGTGTGCGGGTTCCGCCTCGAGCAGCACCTGGCGGCTCACGGCGGCCGGCGCTACCGGCCCCAGTCGGAAAGGACCATAGCGATGACCACGACACCCAAGATGATCGGCTTGCTGCTCCAGGATGGCCCCGCGAGCGGCCCCCCCGCGCCCCGCCGCTGGCCGGGCCCGGCCGCCGCCGTGCTCCCCGCGCTGCCGCCGCCGGCGCCGCGCAAGGCGCTGCCGCCGCCCGCAGTGCTCACCGCTGCCGACCCGCCGGCGGTGGGCGCGGCCAAGGCCGGCTATAACCGGCAGTTGGCCCGGGCGCAAGCGGCCGGCAAATCCCCGGTCTGGCCACCGCTGGCCCAGGCGATCGCGGCCCTGCGGCGCGCGGAGGACGGCGCCCGCCAGCAACCGCAGACGCGGCGCGGCCGCGGCTAGCGGCCGCGCGACCGCGGCGCCCGGCCACGCGCCGGGCGCCGTACCGCGCTCGTGCCGCGGGGGGCCCCCCCAATTACTACAGCAGTGTGATTTTGTTTCGCTCCGAAACAAAATCGCACCCCGGTAGTTTCTTTAGCGGCGCCCGGCGCCCAGCGCCAGGTGCCGCGCCGCGCTCTTGCCCCGGTCGCCCCCCTCGGGGGTTCGTGGCCCCCGATTTTGTTTCGCCTTGAAACAAAATACTACAGGGGTACGATTTTGTTTCGAAGCGAAACAAAATCGTACCCCTGCTGATTTGCCACGTTCTGGGCCTGCTTAGTGGAAGAGGGAGAGCACTCAAAAGTCGGGGGGGGGCTCGCCCCCGCCCGCAGGATGACTCCGGAAACGCGGTGCGCTGGAGTT
>DATGEF010000280.1:0-13240 GCA_035310405.1 Chloroflexia bacterium
CTTGCGACGGGGCCGGCTCGCGGCGCCTGGTACAAGTCTAGCGCAGACCGCGGGGGGGAGCATCACGCAAACAGGGTATTCAGCCCCGTCTGGTGCGTGATCTCGGCGCGGCTCACGCCTACTACAAATGCATGACCTCGCGGCTGCAGCGGCCCGCGGGCGGGCGCTAGACGAGCCGGTGGTCTAGCGCGTAGCGCGTGGCGGCTGCCCGTGTGGTGACGTCCAGCTTGGCGAAAATCGCGCGCAGGTGCGTGCCGACGGTGTGGGGGCTGATGATCAGGTGGTCGCCGATCTGCTTGTTGGTCAGGCCCTGGGCCATCAGGCGCAGCACCGCGAGTTCCCGCTCGGTAAGCGTATCGAGTGCCGGCGGCCCAGCGGCGGGGGACGGCGCGGGGGCGGGGGCGCGGTCCCCCGTGGCCCGGTAGGCCGCCAGCACCGCGTCCAGCGGCATCGCCGCGCTCTCTACCAGGGCGGCCGTGAGCCCGGCAGGGCCCAAGTGCGCGCGGAAGGCCGGCAGGCGCGCCTCGATCTGGCGGGTGAAGCCCGTCCGCAGGCGTTCATGACAGGACGCGAGCAGCGCTTGCGCCGCCCCGAGCACCAAGCCGCCGGCGCGGGGCCGGCCCGCCGCCAGCGCGACGTCCGCCAGGCCCACCAGGCAGTTGCAGACGTGGACCCGGTCGCCCATCTTGCGGTGGATCACGAGCGCCTCTTCATAGTACCCGACGGCGGCCGCGTAGTCGCCCCCGCTATAAGCCGCAAAGCCCAGGTTGAGCAGGCAACGCCCGATCGCCGATTGATCCCCCTCCTCTTCCAGCAGCGGCAGGGCTTCGCGGATCATGAGGTCGCGCCCCGCGACGATGTCGCCCTGGCGGGCCTGGCAATTGCCCAGGATCGCCAGGGCGTAGCCGGTGGCCAGCCGGTAGCCATGCGCCTGGCTGACCGCCAGGCTGGCGCGGCACAGCTCCATGGCCGCGGCGTAGTCGTCGGCGAGATAGAGGGCGGCGCCTTCGAGATACAGCAGCTCGCTGAGCCCCTTCCAGTCGCCATGGGCCGTGCAGAGCGCCCGGCCCCGGGCATAGCACGCGCGACCGGTCGCGAGGTCGCCGTCCATCCGGGCTACGAGCGCGCTGAGCTTGAGGGCCTCCACCTGGCCCGCGGCGTCGTCCAGGCGGGTGAAGAGGTCCAGGCACGCCCGGGTCCAGTCGGCGGCGCGGTCGTAGTCGTTCAAATAGAAGGCCAGCGTGGCGGCCCCCGCCAGCACCTGCGCGCGCAGGAGCGACTCCCGCGCCGGGGGCTGCTCCGACGCGGCCAGGGCGGCGTCGAGCCAGCGGCGACCTTCGCTCTGATAGCCGCGCATGCGCCAGAATCGCCAGAGGGCTGCGCAGAGCCGCTGGAGCACAACCGGGCGCTGCTCGGCCGCCCAGGCCAGGGCCGCGCGCAGGTTGGCGTGCTCGCGCTCCACCTGCCGCAGGTAGGCGCGCGTGTCCCCGGCGCCCAGCGCGGCGGCCGCCGCTTCGGCGAGCCCCAGGTAGTACTCGGCATGGGCCGCCCGCGTCTGGCGCGTTTCGCCGGCCGCCGCGAGGCATTCCAGGCCGAAGTCGCGGATGGTCTCCAGCAGCTGCAGCCGCGGCGCCGCATCAGCCTCGGCCACGCCGGCGGCCGGCACGTCCTGCGGCAGGAGGCTGTTGTCGATCAGGGCCGTCAGCAGATCCAGCACGGGTGGATCCGCCCCGGCAGCCGGGGCGGCGGCGCGGCTCGCGGCGGCCACGGCCTCCGCCGCGGCCAGTGTGCAGCCGCCGGCGAAGACGCTCAGGACCCGGAAGAGTCCCTGCTCGGCCGGGGTCAACAGGTCATAGCTCCAGCGGATGGTATCCCGCATGGTCTGCTGGCGGGCGGGCAAGTCGCGCGCGCCGCCGGTCAGCAACCCCAGGCGGCCGCCGGCGGGCGCCGCGGCGCGGTCCGGGGTGCTGGCGGCCAGGCGATCCAGCAGGTCGGGGAGGGCGAGGAGCTTGATGCGCACCGCGGCCAACTCGATCGCCAGCGGTAGGCCATCTAAGCGCCTGCAGATTTCGGCGATCAGGGGCAGGTCCGCCGCGCCCGGCACGAACACGGGGCGGACCGCCTGCGCCCGAGCGATGAAGAGCGCGACCGCCGGGGCCGCCACGTCCAGCGCCGGGGAGTCGCCCGGTTCGGCCGCGGCCCGCAGCGCCAGCGGCAACACGGGAAACTCGTACTCGCCGCGCACGCGCAAGGCCGCGCGGCTGGTCGTCAGGATTTTGAGCGCGGGGCAGGCCCACAGGAGCGCGGCCGGCAGGGCGGCGGCGGCGACCAGGTGCTCGAAATTATCGAGCACGAGCAGCATTTCGCGGTGGCCCAGATAGTCGGTGAGCGCGTCGAGCGCCGGGCTGCCGCCGCTATCCTGGAGCCCGAGCGCTTGCAGCAGCGTGGCGGCGAGCAGATCGGGGTCGGGGACGGCCGCGAGGGAACAATAGCAGATCCCATCCCGGAAGGCGCCGGCGAGTTGGGCGGCCGCCTGCCCGACCAGCGAAGTCTTGCCGACGCCGCCCGGCCCGGTCAGCGTCACCAGGCGGACATCGGGCCGCTGTAACAGCGCGTGCAGCGACGCCAGCTCATGGGCGCGGCCGACGAGCGGCGTCAGCGGGCCGGGGAAGTCGGCAAGCGCCGAGGTGGCCGGGCGATCGGCCTGCTTGGCGGCAAGATGCTGGTCCATGGCGCGGTCCGATGGGCTCCAGGGCGGCCAGCGGGGGCGCCCACGCGGCGTCCCGCTCTGCCTGCATTATACCGCATTTGGGCCGCCGCATTGGAAAGGGGCGCGGGCCCCCATGGGGGCCCGCGCCCCCGAATCCAGAGGCCCCGGCCGGGGGGTTGCCACCGGGCCGGGGCCTCTGGATGACCAGGCTGCCGTTAGATAAAGAGGGGGGCGAGGACCAGGGTAATGGTCGCCAGCAGCTTGATCAGCACGTGCAGCGACGGGCCGGCGGTGTCCTTGAAGGGGTCGCCCACCGTGTCGCCCACGACCGAGGCCTTATGGGCCTCCGTGCGCTTGCCGAGCACCGTGCCATCCGCATCTTTCAGGCCGCCCGACTCGATGAACTTCTTCGCGTTGTCCCAGGCCCCGCCGCTGTTGTTCAGCACGTTCGCCAGCAGGATACCGGCCATCGTGCCGACCATCAGCAAGGCGCCTTCCGCTTCCCAGCGCAGCAGCAGGCCGACCGCCACGGGGGTGCCGACCGCCAGCAGCCCGGGGGCGATCATCTCCCGCAGGGCGGCGCGCGCGCTCACGTCGACGCAGTTCGCATAGTTGGGGCGCGAGGTGCCGGCCATAATGCCCGGGTCGGCCTTAAACTGGCGGCGTACTTCTTCGATCATGCCCTGGGCCGCGCGGCCCACGGCCCGGATGGCCAGGGAGCTGAACAGATAGACCAGCATGGCGCCGATGAAGCCGCCGATAAACACCTCCACCTTAGAGAGGTTGATCGGCAGCACGCCGTCGACGATCTGCAGCCCGGGCTTGATCTGGCGGACCTTGTCCAGGTAGGCCGAGAAGAGCAGGAAGGCGGCGAGCGCGGCCGAGCCGACCGCGTAGCCCTTGGTCAGCGCCTTGGTCGTGTTGCCGACGGCGTCCAGGCCGTCGGTGATGTTGCGGGTGCTCTCCGCCTGGTGCGACATCTCGGCGATCCCGCCGGCGTTATCCGTGATCGGGCCAAAGGTGTCCATGGCCAGGATATAGGCGCAGGACATCAGCATGCCCATAGTGGCCACCGCGGTGCCGAACACGCCCGAGGCAATGCCGGGGTTGACCTTGAAGCCCAGCACGGTGGCCTCCCCGCCCGCGTCGAGCACAACGCCCGGCCCGAGGTGCGGCACCCCCTGCGTGCCGAGCCAGTAGGAGAGGGCGAGCGCGATCGAGATCGTGATCGTCGGCAGGAAAGTCGTCTCGAAGCCGATGGCGATCCCTGAGATGATCGTCGTCGCCGGGCCGGTCTTGGTCGCCTCGGCGATCTCCTGCACCGGGCGCCACGAGCCAGCGGTATAGTACTGCGTGATATAGACGAAAGCGATCGACGTGGCGATGCCGACCACGCCAGCCAGGCCGAACCAGAGCCAGCTCTCGGCCGGCAGCATCAGGTAGGAGACCAGCAGCATGAAGACGACGGAGAGGCCGGCCACCACATAGTAGCCGAAGTTGAGGGCACGCAAGGCGGCCACGTCCGTCACCTCGCCGCCGCCGCCGCCGACCCGCGCGCTGAGCAGCCCGACCATCGACGCGATCAGGCCGAAGGCGCGGACCACAAGCGGGAAGACGATCCAGGCCGAGCTCGTGCCACCGGTGACGGCGAAGAGGAGCACGCCGAGGATCATGGCCCCGATATTCTCGGCGGCCGTCGACTCGAAGAGGTCGGCCCCGCGGCCGGCGCAGTCGCCGACGTTATCGCCCACCAGGTCGGCGATCACGGCCGGGTTGCGCGGGTCGTCTTCGGGGATGCCCGCCTCGACCTTGCCCACGAGGTCGGCGCCCACGTCAGCCGCCTTGGTATAGATCCCGCCGCCCAACTGGGCGAAGAGGGCCACAAACGAGGCGCCGAAGCCGAAGCCGACGATCAGGAACGGCGCCTGGGAGATGCCGCCGCCGATGACCTGGTAGGCCTCGAAAATGGCATAGACGCCGAGCAACGAGAGCGAGACCACCAGGAAGCCCGACACGGCGCCGCCGCGCAAGGCCACCGTCAGCGCCTCGCCCAGGCTGCGCCGGGCGGCCGAGGCGGTGCGCAGGTTCGACCGCACGGCCACGAACATGCCGATGTAGCCGGAGATGCCGGAGCAGATCGCCCCCAGCAGGAAGGCGATCGAGGTCATCAGCCCCAGCTGCCCCGACCCGACGGTCGTCAGGCCCAGGGTGCTACCGGGAATCAGGGCGATCAAAATGCCGATCCCCACCGAGGTCACCGCGGCGAGTATCGCGATCGTGGTGTACTGCCGCTTGAGGAAGGCCATCGCGCCTTCAAAAATCGTGTCGGCCACGGCCTTCATCTCGGGTGTGCCCGTGTCGCGGCTCAACACATCCCGCGCCAGATACGCGGCAAATAAGACCGCGATAATGCCGGCAACGGGGACGAATAGTTCTAATAGACCGACCATGCACTCCTCCACTATAAGGGGTTAATAGGGCGGGCGGCGCCCCGCGGGGTCCGCACCACGGCATCGTAGCGCCGGCCCGGCGCCGCGCGGCGCCGGGCCGCAAAAACAAAGAACCACCCGGCAGGGCATAGCTGAGTCCGGGCGCAGGCCTTGTGAATTGTAACACAATCGGTCCTAGCTGTAAAGTACCCGAATTCCCGGATTCCCGGCCGATCCCTGGAAAAAATCGCGTCCGCGGTTGCGGCGCCGCCGGCTATCGAGTATAATAAGTGCCTGCCACTCCGCGACAATCACCCGCTCTTAGGGAACAGGACTACTCTTATGGCTAAACCCGTGCTCGCGATCGTTGGCCGGCCCAATGTCGGCAAATCCTCGCTCTTCAACCGGCTCGTCGGCGAACAGCGGGCCATCGTCCAGGATCAACCCGGCACCACCCGCGACCGGCTGTACGGCGACGCCGATTGGAACGGGGTCGAGTTCACCGTGATCGATACGGGCGGCCTCGTGCTGGACGAGACCCTGCCCGGCGAGATCGAGTTGTCCAGCGAAGAGATCGTGCGCCGCACCCGCGAACAGGCCCAGGCCGCCATCGAAGAGGCGGATGTGATCCTCTTCATGGTCGACGCCCGGTCCGGCATGACGGGCGCCGACGAAGAGATCGCCGAGGTCTTGCGCAAGTCGGCCAAGCCGGTGATCGTCGCGGCCAATAAAGCGGAGAGCGAAGAGCGCCGGCTGAACGCGGTCGAGTTCTACCAGCTCGGCCTGGGCGACCCGTTGCCGATCTCCGCCCACCACTCGGTCAATACCGGCGATCTCCTGGACGAGATCGTGGCCGCCTTCCCGCCCTCGCACGAGGAGGTGGAAGACGAAGCGGTAACCCGCATCACCCTGGTCGGGCGGCCGAATGTCGGCAAGTCGCGCCTGCTGAACGCGTTACTGGGCCAGGAGCGGGTGATCGTCAGCGATATGCCGGGCACGACCCGCGACGCGATCGATACAGCGCTCGTCTACGGCGAAGGGGACGAGGCGCAACTGGTCACCCTGATCGACACGGCGGGCATCCGCCGCCGCGGCCACATCGAGGTCGGCGTCGAGAAATACAGCGTCATCCGCACCCTGCGCGCGATCACGCGCTCCGATGTCGTCCTGCTGCTGATCGATGCGACCGAAGGGATCACGGCGCAGGATACGCATATCGCCGGGTACGTACTGGAGCAGTTCAAGAGCATGGTCCTCGTCGTGAACAAGTGGGACCTGGTGGAAAAAGACAGTAACACGATCCACGCGTTCACGGCCCGGCTGCGCGAAGAACTCAACTTCATTCCCTACGTGCCGTTCCTGTTCATCTCTGCCAAATTTGGCCAGCGCACCAACAAAGTGCTGCCCGCGGCCCTGGCCGTCGCGGCCGAGCGCAAGCGCCGGGTGCCGACCGCCCAGCTCAATAAGCTGATGAAAGAGGCCACCATGGCCCATCCGCCGCCCTCCAAGCCCGGCAAATGGGTCAAGTTCCTCTACGTGACCCAGGCCGAGACCAGCCCGCCGACGTTCGTCTTCTTCGTGAACGACGCCGAGGCGGTCCATTTCTCCTATAAGCGCTACCTGGAGAACCAGTTGCGCGAAAGCTTCGGCTTCGAGGGCACGCCGATCCATCTGATCTTCCGCACGCGCCACGCCGACGCGGTCGAGTAGGCCGGGCGACCACGCCGCTCAGCCGGCAGCGTACCCGCGCGGATGGGCCTGCTGCCAGCGCCAGGCACTGGCGATGATGCTGTCCAGGTCGGGATAGCGCGGATTCCAATGCAGCGCGGCGCGGATCGCTGCCGCGCTGGCGACGAGGGCGGCCGGGTCCCCGGCCCGGCGCGGGCTGTGGCGCACCGGGATGGGGTGGCCGGTGACGCGACGGGCCGCGGCGATCACCTCTTGGACGGAAAACCCCTGCCCGTTGCCCAGGTTATAGATGGCGCTCGCGCCGCCCCCGGCCAGGTGCTCCAGCGCATGCACATGGGCCTCGGCCAGGTCCAGCACATGAATATAATCCCGCACCGCCGTGCCATCCGGCGTGGCGTAATCGTCTCCGTAAATCTCGGCGACCGCGCGCCCGCCCTGCGCCACCTGTAACAGCAAAGGGATCAGGTGGGTCTCTGGCTGATGGTCTTCGCCGTAATGCTCCGAGGCACCGCAGGCATTGAAGTAGCGCAGGGAGACAAATTTCAGGCCGTGGGCGCGATCATACCAGGGCAGCAGCTGCTCGAAGGCGAGCTTGCTGGCGCCGTAGGCATTGGTGGGCACCGTGGGCGCATCTTCGCCGATCGGCAGCGTGGCCGGCTCGCCATAGACGGCCGCGGTCGACGAAAAGACCAGGACGCGGACTCCCGCGGCGACCAGCGCATCGGCCAGGCTGAGCGAACCGGCGACGTTATTTTGAAAATATTTGCCCGGGTTCTGCATGCTCTCGCCGACCAGCGAATGGGCCGCAAAGTGGACGACCGCGCTGATCTGGTGCTCGCCCAAGGTCGCCGTGAGCCGGCCCGAGTCGAGCAGATCGCCCTCGACAAACCGCGCCGCGGGATGCACGGCGCCCCGGTGGCCTTTGATCAGGTTATCATAGACGACGACGGTATCGCCGCGGGCCACGAGACTCTCGACCGTGACACTCCCGATATAGCCGGCCCCGCCGGTCACCAGAATATTCATCAACAACACTCCTACAGCCAGGATTAGCGGCAGCAAACCGCGGGCCATTATAGCACAGGTGGCGTAGATTCTCACACGCGCCGCGGCGTTGACGGGGATCGCGGCCGCCGCGTATAATGGGGACGATCTTACCGGGTCCTAGATTACACAGCAAGTAACCGCCAATTGATTACTGCGCAGCAAGCGGGGCGCAAGCACACGGTGCCCCGCAGACAGGAGAAGCCAGATGCAGACAGTCGCGCCCCCGCGCCAGCAAGATCCCCCCCTGGCCGCCGCCGATCCCGCCATCTACGCGGCCATCCAGCAGGAGGAAGATCGGCAGCGGATGAAAATCGAGCTGATCGCCTCCGAGAACTACGTGAGCCGGGCCGTGCTCGAAGCACAGGGCTCCGTGCTGACGAATAAATACGCCGAGGGCTACCCCGGCAAGCGCTATTATGGTGGCTGCGAGTACGTGGATGTGGCCGAGCGCCTGGCGATCGAGCGCGCCCTGGCCTTGTTCGGCGCCGATCATGCCAATGTCCAGCCGCACAGCGGCGCCCAGGCCAACATGGCCGCCTACATGGCCGTGTTACAGCCCGGCGACGCGATCCTCGGCATGAGCCTGGCCCATGGGGGGCACCTGACGCACGGCTACAAGATCAACTTCTCGGGCCAGCTGTACCGGGCGACCGCCTACGGCGTGGCGGAGACCAGCGAGCTCATCGACTACGACGCCCTGGCCGCGCAAATGCTGCGCGAAACGCCGAAGATGCTCATCGCCGGCGCGTCGGCCTACCCCCGGATCTTCGACTTCCCCCGCCTGCGCGCGATCGCCGATAGCGTCGGCGCCCTGCTGCTCGTCGACATGGCCCACATCGCCGGCCTCGTCGCCGCGGGCTACCACCCCTCGCCCGTGCCCTATGCCGACATCGTCACCACGACGACCCACAAAACGCTACGCGGCCCCCGTGGCGGCATGATTTTGTGCAAGGCCGCGCACGCCAAAGCGATCGATAAGACCGTCTTCCCCGGCGTACAGGGCGGGCCGCTGATGCACGTGATCGCGGCCAAGGCCGTCGCCTTCGGCGAGGCGCTGCGGCCCGAGTTCAAGCAGTACGCCGGCCAGATCGTGGCCAACGCCCGCGCCCTGGCCGGGCACCTGGAGCAGGGCGGGCTGCGGCTCGTCTCGGGCGGCACCGATAACCACCTGATGCTCGTCGACGTGACCCCGCTGGGCCTCACCGGCAAGCAGGCCGAGACCGCGCTCGACCTGGTGGGCATTACGGTGAACAAGAACGCGATCCCATTCGACCAGCAGCCGCCCGCCCATGCCAGCGGCATCCGCATCGGCACCCCGGCCGTGACCACCCGGGGCTTTGGCCTGCCCGAGATGGAGACGATCGGGCGGCTGATTATCGACGTCCTGCAGCACCCCGCCGACACCGCCATCCTGCAGCGGGTCGGCGACGAAGTCCGGGCGCTCTGCAGCCGCTTCCCGGTGCCGGGGATTTAGCGTATGGCCCAAGTCTATTGCTCCAACCACCCGCTGATCCAGCACAAGCTGGCGAAGCTGCGCAGTGTCGACACCGATCCCAAGCAGTTCCGCGAGATCGTGGCCGAGATCACCGTGCTGCTGACGTATGAGGCGACGCATGATCTACACACGACGGCGGCCGAGATCGTGACCCCGCTGACCACGACCACGTGCCGGGTGGTCAACGAGCGCGTGGGCCTGGTCCCCGTGCTGCGCGCGGGCCTCGGCATGGTGGAGGCGGTGCTCGGCCTGCTGCCCTATGCCCAGGTCTGGCATATAGGCCTCTTCCGGGACGAGCAGACGCTCAAGCCGATCTCCTATTATAACCGCCTGCCCGATCACACCACGGTCGATACCTGCCTGCTGCTCGACCCGATGCTAGCGACCGGCGGCTCCGCGTCGGCCACGGTCGATATCTTGAAGAAGTGGGGCGCGACGCGCATCAAGTACCTGGGCTTGATCGCCGCGCCGGAAGGGATCGCCCAGCTGAGCAAGCACCACCCCGACGTCCCGATGCACATCGCGGCCGTCGACAGTCACCTCAACGAGCGGGGTTATATCGTCCCGGGCCTGGGCGATGCCGGCGACCGCCAGTTCGGGACGGGGTAAGGCATGCATCCCGGCATGTTGGTGGTGGCCGGGGTGGTGCTGGCCGCCTCCTTGCTGCTGACCCCGGCCATCCGGCGCCTGGCCTTGCGCCGCGGCTGGTACGATCTGCCGGACGATCCCCGGCGTGTCCATACCGTGCCCACACCGCGCATTGGCGGGCTCGCCATCTACCTGGCGTTCATGATCGGCCTGGGCCTGACACTCATCCCCGGGATCATGCCCACCCGCCAGGCCCCCCCGATCGGCCCGCCGGAAGGCTGGCGGGTGGGCCTGCTGGCCCTCGGCGCGACGATCATCACGGCCGTGATGCTGGTGGACGACATCCGCGGGCTGAAGCCGCGGCCCAAGCTCTTCTGGCAGATATTCGTCGCCGGGCTGGTGATGTTACCCGACCCATCCTATCTCACCTACCCGGGCACGATCCCGGGTGTCCCCAATAACTGGCTGACCGGCGTGATCGTCAGTTTTGTGCAGAACCCGTTCGGCGACGCCAAGCACCTGCAGATCCAGCTCCTGGCGCCGCTCGCCATCCTCTTCACCTTCTTCTGGATCGTCGGCATGATGAACGCGGTCAATTTCATGGATGGGCTCGACGGGCTGGCCGGCGGAGTCACCGGGGTGGCCTGCGTGGTGCTCTTTGTCGTCAGCCTGCTCGCGGTCGACCAGGACGGGGTCCACACGCCGCAGACGACGATCGCCTACCTGCCCTTGATCCTGGGCTGCGCCGTGCTGGGGTTCTTGCGCTACAACTTCCACCCGGCCCAGATCTTCATGGGCGACAGCGGGTCGATGTTCCTGGGGTTCACGCTGGCCGTGATCTCGATCATCGGCGGGGCGAAAATCGCGACGGCCTTGCTGGTGCTGGCCGTGCCGATCCTCGACGTGGCCTTCGTCATTATCTTCCGCGTGCTGCGGGGCCGCTCGCCCCTGCAGGCGGACCGCGGCCACCTGCACCACCGGCTCTATGACCTGGGCCTGGGCCAGCGGCTCATCGCCGGGCTGTTCTACGTGGTCTGCGGCAGCATCGGTTTCGGCCTGGCCTTCCTGCCCCCCGGCTCCGGCCTGATCAAGCTCGGCGTGCTGGCGCTGATCGCCCTCGTGCTGGGCAGCTTCCTCATCCTGATCAGCCGCCACCAGTTCGACCGCTCCAGCCGGACGCAGTGACGGACCGGCTGCGGCGCAGCTACGGGCATGCGGCCCGCCAGGCGTCGAGATTGCGGTTCTTGATGATGCCGTTGATGTGCCAGGTGGCCGCCGCGGGGCAGAACTGGTCGGTCGTGACGCCCATGTCGGTGTACTCGGCCGCGAACACCGCCTTGCCGGCCTGGACGAACGGCGCGAGCTGGCCGCACCAGCCCTGCGCGAAGCAGTCCTCGCTCAGCGCCCAATCAAAGTAGGGCAAGAGATCCCCCACCTGCTCGATATCATTCTTTAACCCAATGGCGAGGCCCCGCGCGTGCGCCTCGTGGGCGAGCCAGGTGTTGTAGGTGATCTGATCCTGGTAGGTCAGCGGAAACCCCGTCGGCGCGGTGTAGCCGTCAATGTTATCGGGCTCGATCCCGTCGAAGCCCGCGGCCTGGCAGGCGTCCAGCCGCCGCTGCATAAGCGGGCCCAGGGTGGCGATCTGGCGGATGTCGAGCCACTTTTCCCCGGGCCAGCCGATGTAATCCTGGCCCAGCAGCGCCGGCGGAAACTGGCCGGCATCGGGGCGCCAGTTTTCCCAGGCCCCCACGTTAATATAGCAGACGACTTTCCGGCCGCGCGCATGGAGGGCGGCGACGACGCTGGCGTCGTTATCGAAGAGGTCGATATCGTACATTTGGGCGTCGACCGTCTGGTCGATGGGCGTGTTGGTGAGCTGCCACTGCCAGCTTGTGTGCAAGGCCGGCTGCCAGCGGGCCGGCGTGGGGGTCATCGGCGCCGGCGTATGGGTCGGCACCGGCGTCGGGTAGACGCACGGCGCCCCGCCTGTGATCGCCCCATACGCGATCTTGGCGATCTGCCCGCGGGTCGCCGTGGTTCCGGGCCGCAAGTAGGGCCGGTCCTGGTTGTCGCAGGGCTCGCCGGGGCCGCCACAGCTGTAGCCCGAGATCACGCCCCGGCAGTAGGCGGCCTCGACGAAGGCGTAAAACGCGCTCCCGGCCGGCACGTCGGCGAAGTCCACCTGGGGCGGCGCAGCAAGGGCCCAGCCGGCGCCGACGGCGATGATTTTGCTCAGCTGGCCGCGGGTCACATCCGCGTAAGGGTGGAAGTAGGGGCGGTTGGCGCTGTCACAAGGCTCGCCGCTGCCGCCACAGGCGTAGCCGGACACGAGGTTGTGGGCGGCCGCCGTCTCGATCACCGCGAAGAACGGGTTGGCCGGTGGCGCATCGGCGAAGGTATAATTGCCGCCGGCCGGCGTGGTTTGCGGGATGGCGAAGCCGCCCACGACGATCTTGACCATCTGGGCGCGCGTCGTGGGGCTGTAGGGCGCGAAGGTGCCGTCGCCGTAGCCCGAGATCGCGCCGTGACAGGCCAGGTAGAGGACCGGCGTGTAAAAGTAGTCGCCGGCGTGGACGTCGCTGAAGCTGAGCACACAAGGCGTAGAGGAGGGCGTGGGGGTGAGCGTAGGGGGCCCACAGCCCGGGCCGGTGCTGGTCAGCGCGCCCGCCACGACGAACACGCAGGCGGGGGTGGTGGTGGGCGACGGCGTGCCGGTGTCCTGGGGGGCGGCGGGGGCCGCCGCGCGGGTGCCCGCCCCCGCCGCCGCGTAGCCCAGCGCCAGCAACCCGACGAGGGCGACCGCGATACACGTCAGCGCACGGAGCATGGGAACCGTCCTTTCTGGCCGCTTACTTCCGCAGAGGGCCGGCAGTAGATGCCGCCTCGCCCCGCGAGGGATCTGAGCGGATTATAACACACGGCCGGCCTTACCTAGGAAGTCCAAATAAGGCCAAGACGATGTGTTTTATTAACGGAAAGTATAAGATTTGTCATTCTGAGCGCAGCGAAGAATCCGCTGGGGCACGCACCCACGGCCCCAAAGGGCCGATCAGGGCAGCTACACACGGGCGGCGTGGCCGGGAGGCCGGACTCAGCGGATCAGCGGCCCGCCGGTGCTCAACTCGATCCGCTCGGCAACGGATTCTTCGCTGCGCTCAGCTTGACTTTGTACAATTTTGCTTCGACGGTTGGGCGATGAGTAAACGTAGCAAGGTCCTTAACCATAAGGGCCCCGATTATATTTTACACCACCGGTTTTATGGGGAGTGCAAAATATAA
>DATGEF010000281.1:0-8825 GCA_035310405.1 Chloroflexia bacterium
GCCGCCGCCGCCCCGGCCTTTCGCGCCCGGCTCCAGCTGCCGGCCCGCTACATCCTGCACGTCGGCACGATCGAGCCCCGGAAAAACCTGGTGCGGCTGATCGGCGCCTACATGGGGCTGATCACGCGGCGCCGGGATGCCGGGCACGACCTGGTGCTGGCCGGCCGGCGTGGCTGGATGTATGATGCGGTCTTCGCGGCGGCGGCGGCCAGTGGCCTGCAAACCCGCATCCACTTCCTCGACTACGTGCCCGAGGAGGACCTGCCCTTGCTCTACAACCTGGCCTCGGTGTTCGTCTATCCCAGCCTGTACGAGGGCTTCGGCTTACCTGTGCTTGAAGCGATGGCCTGCGGCACCCCGGTCGTCGCCGCCCGCACCCCGGCCCTGGTCGAGATCGCCGGCCAGGCGGCCATACTGGTCGAGCCGATGGACGAAGACGCCCTGGTCGCCGCCCTGGAGCTGCTGCTGGAAAACCCCGAGGCCCGGTTGAACCTTCACCAGACCGGGCTCGCCCGCGCCGCCCGCTATCCCTGGACCGCCGCCGCCCACCTCATGCTGGGCGTCTACGAAAGCCTCCGCTGAGTGCGGAGTGCGGAGTGCGGAGTGCGGAGTGCAAAATAGGTGATCACCAGTTGCCCTGGGGCGGCAAAGCATGCTACAATGGCGTGCCGTGCCCTTACCATAAGATGCCCCGGCTATTCACCACCAGAGGAGATCCGCCATGTCTGAGCAGATGCAGCAATTACGCGAGATCCTGGGCGAGGTCAGCGACCTCGGCCGGGCGGCCGCCGTCCTGGGCTGGGACCAGGAGACTTATATGCCGCGCGGCGGCGTGCGCGCGCGGGCCGAACAGCTCGCCACACTGCGCCGCCTGGCGCATACCCGGTTCACCTCCGCCGAAGTGGGCCGGCTGTTGGATGCCCTGGCCGCGGAGACGGCGGCGCTGGACCCGGCGTCCGACGACGCCAGCCTGATCCGGGTGACCCGGCGCGACTACGACCACTCCTGCAAGCTCTCGCCGGAGCTGGTGGCCGAGATCTCGCGCGCCACGTCGCTGGCCCGGCCCGCCTGGATCGACGCCCGCGCCCAATCGGACTTCGCGCTGTTCGCGCCCTATCTGGAAAAGAACGTTGCGCTGAATCAGCGCGTGGCCGAGGCCCTCGGCTATACCAGCCATCCCTATGACGCCCTGCTGGATCGCAGCGAGCCGGATATGACGGCCGCCCAGCTGCGCACGCTCTTCGACGAGCTGAAAGCGGCGATCGTGCCCCTGGTGCGCGCCATTGCCGCGCAGGGCGCCGTGATCGACGACAGTTGCCTCTACCGGGGCTACGACGAGCAGCAGCAGCTGGCCCTCGGCCTCCAGGTGGTCCAACAGTATGGCTTCGATATGGAGCGCGGCCGCGAAGACCTGACCACCCACCCCTTCTGCACCAGCTTCGCGCCGGGCGATGTGCGAATCACCACCCGCGTCAGCCGCGACTTCCTGCCCATGGCCTTGTTCGGCACGATGCACGAGAGCGGCCACGGCATGTACGAGCAAGGGGTCAACCCGGCGTTCGACCGCACCCCGCTCTGCCGCGGCGCCTCTCCGGGGGTCCATGAATCGCAATCCCGACTCTGGGAGAACCTGGTCGGGCGTAGCCGGCCCTTCTGGCAGCACTGGTATGGCAAGCTCCAGGCCGCGTTCCCCGCGCAGTTGCAGGATGTCGACGGCGCGACCTTCTACCGGGCCGTGAACAAAGTCAGTCCCTCGCCGATCCGCGTGGAGGCCGACGAGGTGACGTATAATCTGCATATTTTGCTGCGCTTCGAGCTCGAAATGGCGCTGCTGGAAGGCCAACTGAAGGTCGCCGACCTGCCCGCCGCCTGGAACGCGCGCATGCAAGAGTATCTCGGCATCACGCCGCCGAACGACGCCCAGGGGGTCTTGCAGGACATCCACTGGTCGGGCGTCGGCTTTGGCGGCTTCCCCGGCTACACGCTCGGCAATATCATCGGCGCCCAGCTGTTCGCCCAGGTCCACGCCGCGATCCCGGACCTGGACAGCCAGATCGCGGCCGGGGAGTTCGCCGGCCTGCTGGGCTGGCTGCGCACGAACCTCTACCAGCACGGGCGCAAATTCACCGCCAACGAGCTGTTGCAGCGGATCACCGGGGGGCCCCTGAGCACAGCACCCTGGATCAGCTACGTGCGCCAGAAGTTCGGCGACCTCTATGGTCTCGCCGCCTGACGCGAATCCGGGCGCGCCCGGGCCCGGCGATCGCGGACCCGGGCGCGCCAGCAGCCTGCTGACTTCGTTCCGCTACGCCTTTGCCGGCCTGGGCTACGTGGTGCGCACCCAGCGCAACTTCCGTATCCAGCTGGCGGCCGGCGGCCTGGCCGTAATCCTGGCCGCCTGGCTACACTTCAGCCCGCTGGAAGGGGCCGTCCTGGCCGGCACGATCACCCTGGTGCTGACCCTGGAGATGGTCAACACGGTCGTCGAAGCGGCCGTGGACCTGGCCAGCCCCACCTACCATCCCCTGGCCAAGATCGCCAAAGACGTCGCCGCGGGGGCCGTCCTGCTGACGGCCCTGGGCGCGCTGGGGGTTGGCGCCTGCTTGTTCTTGCCGCACCTGGGGCGCTAGCCGCAAGATCAGGCACCCGCGCACCCGCCCGGGGCTTGCAGGTCAGGCGGGACGGTGGTATAATCCCTGGTAAATATGTCAAGTTATCGTGGGACCCTGGGACAGTGTGACGGCATGCCCACCCGACGTGGCGGATGGAGCAGCGGTAAATGGATCTGGGCGCTATTGTAGCGGTACTCTTCGGCCTGCTGCTGGCGGTAGTGGGCCTTGCCCTGATCGTGGTGCAACTCCTGGGCCGGCCCGGCGGCGCGATCGCGACGACTCCCCCGCCCGCCGGCGCCGCCCCCCTCCCCGACTGGCGGCGCCAGCTGCGGGCCCTGGGGGCGCGGCTCCGGGGCCGGCCCGTGCGGCCCGCGCCCCGGGTCAGCCCGCTCACGCCGGCCGCCGCCCCGCTGTCGACCCCGGCCGAGCGCCAGCAGCGGCTCCAGGAGCTGCGCACCCAGCATAGCCCCCTCCCCGCCACCGGGGACCCGATCGGCGGCAGCCACCAGGCCCCCACCCTGGCCGTCCCCGCGGCCCAGGGGGAGCTGGTGCCCGATGCGGAGCGGCTGCCCCCCGCTTTGCCCCGCTATGGGGGGCGCCCCCCCCGCCAGACGGCGGCCTGGCGGGGCGCGGTGGCCCAGCGCACCCCCGCCGACCGCGGCAGCACCCTGCGGGGGATCGTCGGGGCGGTCGCCTTGCTCGGCGTGGTCGCCCTGCTGATCGCGCTGTTGATCCGCGGGATCGCCGGCGCCCCGCCCGTCAGCCCCGGGAGCGCCACCCTGGCGATTGCCGATTTCGGCGCGGGCCCCGGGTTCGCCAAGAGCGACCTGGGCCATACTGAGGCCCAAACCATCGGCCTGGAGGTCACGAGTGGCTTCGGCAGCGCGGCCGCCCAGGCACGGATGCCCGTCGTTTACGCCGACCTGGTGCGCAGCGACGCCGAAGCGCAGCAGATGCTCGATCAGCGGCATGCGCAGGCCCTGCTCTGGGGCACCCTGCCCGCCGGCGGCAACGGGCCCATCTCGGCCACGCTGGCCTGGCGCGGCTCTCCGCCGCCGGCCCCCTGGCTGCGCTTCGGGCCCACCGGCCGCCTGCTCTTGCCGGCCACGGTGCCCCTGCCCAACCAGCCGCTGATCGCCATCAAGGCGCTGGCCCCGGTGCTGGAAGCGGTGCAGTATTACCAGGCGGGGGATTACGATACCGCCCGCCTGCGCGCCGAGAGTCTGCCGCCGGACGCGCCCGCGTCGACCCTGGACCTGGCCGCCTTCATCCGCGCCAATAGCCTGATCGCCGTGGGGCGGGCCAAAGATGCGCTGCCGCTCTACCAGGCCCTGGAAGCCCGCGGCTGGATCAACCCGGCACTGTACAACAACTGGGGCCTGGCCGCCGAACTGACCGGCGATTACGGCCGCGCCGTCAGCCGGTTCGACCAGGCGGCCCGCCTCAGCCCCACGCCGCCGCCCGCGGTGCTGGCCGCGATCTACACCAACCGCGGCATCGCCGCCCAGGAAGCTGGCGACCTCGACGGCGCCCAGACCACGTTTGACCAGGCCCTGCGGCTGCAAGCCGATGATCCAGAAGCCAACTGGCGCCGGGGGTACATCGCCTACCGCCGGGGCGACAGCACAGCCTCCACCACCTATACGGACCGCGCCCTGGCCGCCGCGCCGGACAACCCGAACGTCGAGCGGCAGGCGGGTCTGATCGCCCTGATGCAACGGCAGGGCCCGGCCGCGGTGGACCATTTTCAGAAAGCCCTGCAGACGTACACCAGCTGGCATGACAGCTTGCAGAAAGACGAGGGCGCGGCCGGGGCACGCAATGACCAGCAAGTGGCTACCCGCCTGGCCGAACAGATCGATAAGATTAACGGTGAGCTCGGCACCACCTCGTATTACATCGGGCTGGCCTACGCCGACCAGGCGCGCGACAAGCCGCCCGAGGGCTTCCTCCAGGGGCTCTGGCGCCGCCTCACCGGCGACAAGAGCGAGGCCGACCGGGCCATTGACGCCTTCGACGCAGCCATCCGGCTCGATAAGGATCGCCCGGATATCCGCTACCAGATGGGTATCCTCTACTGGCATGAGGGCGATCGCACCAGGGCCCGCGATAATTTTGCCCTGGCCATCACGCTCCAGCCCGAGAATCCCGCCCCCTATGAAGCCCTGGCCGCTATGGACCTGGAAGACAACAAGCCCGACCAGGCGATTGCCGAGTACCAGGCGCTGATCAAGGCCGATCCCCGGTACCTGTCGGCGTATATCGCGCTGGCCGAGCTGGACAACGAGACGGGCCACCCGGACGACGCGACCCAGGTCTATGCGCAGGTGGCCGCCCTGCCGGCCGGCACGCCACGCGAGCATTTCTGGCGCGCCCAGGCGCTCGCCGGCCTCGGCCGCCCGGCCGAGGCGGTCGCCGAAGCCCGCACGGCGTTCCTGAGCGACCCCTCCCTCTGGGAAGCGCACTTCCTGCTGGGCACCATCTACCAGGCGGCCGGGCAGGACCCGGCGGCGCTCGCCGAGTATGAGTCCGTGCTGAAACAAGAGCCGAAAAATGTCGCCGCCCTGTATGAGGCCGGCCGCCTGGAGGCCGCCCACGGCCATACCACCGAGGCCCGGCAGCTCTGGAGCCAGGTCGCCAGCCTGGAGCCGAGCCATCCCACCGCCCGGCTGGGCGATCCCTATGGCCAGCGCACGCTGGCGGACTGGCAGGAGGTCTACTTCGCCCTGGGCGGGCTGGATGAGCAACAGGCCTCGCTGGCGCGCCAGGCCGGCAACGCCAGCGAAGCCGACCGCTGGACCGAACAGGCGCTCCAGGAATACAAAACCGCCGTGAGCCAGAAAGCCGATCGCGCCGATGGCTATTACCATCTGGGACAGATCTACGAGCAGAAAACCGCCTGGAGAGAAGCCGAGCAGAATTACAACCAGGCGGTGCAGCTCGATCCCAACCTGGTCGAAGGCTGGCAGGGCCTCGTCCGGGTGCTGCTGAAGCAGCCCGGGCGCGATGCCGACGCCCTGAAATTCGCCCAGGCGTTCCAGCAGCATGCGCCCAACGATATCCGCGCCGACCTCCTGCTGGGCGATGTCTTCTTGTTCCGCAACGATCCGAGCGCGGCGATGGTCCAGTATACCGCCGCGCGGAAGATCCAGGCGGACAACCCGCAGGCGCTGTACGGCCTGGGCCGGGCCTATGCAGACGAGGGCGATTTCGATCACGCGGCGCAGTACTATACGGCCAGCTTGCAGGCCCAGCCGGGCAATGTCCTGGCCCTGACCGGCCAGGGCGACCTGGCGTTGGATCGCGGCCTCTACGGCCAGGCCCAGAATGCCTACAACGCCGCCCTGGTGAGCGACCCGAATTATGCCCCGGCCTATGTCGGCCTCGGGCGCACGCTCGATCACCTCAGCCCGAGCGATCCCAGCCTGGGCGACGAAGCCAAGAAAAAGCTGGAGCACGCCGCCGCCCTCGATCCCAGCCTGGCGGACGCCCCTTACTACCTGGGCGAGCTCTATGCCGAGCGGGCGCCGGCCGATCCAACCCTCTGGGACCCGGCCGTGCGCGCCTACACCCAGGCGGCCAACCTCCGGCCGTCGTGGGCCATGCCCTACTTCCGCCTGGGCTTTATCTATCTCTCGCAGAAAAAGACGGCCGAGGCGGTGCGCGCCTATCAACAGGCCACCCGGCTGGACCCGAACATGATCGAAGCCTGGTTCGGCCTCGGCCAGGCGGAGCGCGACTCGGAGGACCGCAAAGACGCGATCGCGGCGTACCAGCAGGCGATCAAGCTCAAAAACGACTATGCCAGCGCCTGGCTCTACTTGGGGTACACGCTGAAGGAAGATGGGCAGCGCCCGCAGGCCCTCGACGCCTTCCATCACGCGCTGGACAGCGCCACGGATAACGCGGCGATCCGCAACGCCGCGCAGGATGCCTTGAACAGCTTCCAGTGAGATCGGCCCGCCTGCCCCGCCTCCCCCTGCTCGACTTCGTGACCCTCGTCCTGGCCGGGGCGATCTTCCTGGGGCTCACGCTCTACCAGCTGGATCTGCCCGGGCTCTACTACGACGAGGCCTGGGACGCGGTCGCCACGATGCATATCGTGCAGGGCACGCCGGTCGAGCTGGAGCGCGGGGCGTCGATCACGCTCTTCGGCCGCGCCTGGCCCTTGATGCTGGACGACTACCAGGGCATCATCAGCACTTACCTGCTGGTGCCCTTTTTCCTGATCGGCGGGATCAACGTCACCTCGCTCCGCGCCTTCCCGATCGTCAGCGGGCTGATCGCGTTGATCCTCTGCTACTTTCTGGCCCGCGCCTGGTTTGGCCGGGGGGCGGCGCGCCTGGCCGTGCTGCTCTTCGCCCTCTCGCCATCCTGGATCTTCTGGAGCCGCATCGGCGTCTATGTCGTCGCCGAAGTCGTGCCCTTGACCCTCGGCGCCTTGATCGCCCTCACTGCCTGGTGGCGGGCGCCCCGCGGCCGCGACGGCCTGCTCTACCTGGCCAGCGGCCTGCTCGGCCTCGGCCTGGCAACCAAGCTGCTCTACATCTGGCCAATCGTCGCCATCCTCGCCTGCTACATCCTGCTCCACGGCCGCGCCCTCTGGCGAGTAGGCAGGGACGACGTAGTCGTCAGTCGTCAGTCGTCAGTCGTCAGTGACGAGCCAGTCGTCAGTCGTCAGTCGTCAGTCGTCAGTGACGAGCCAGTCGTCAGTCGTCAGTCGTCAGTCGGCAGCGACGACGCAGAGGCAAGCAATTCCCCCGACGCGCCTGGTCACTGGTCACCGGTCACTGGTCACCGGTCACTCGTCCAGCAATCCAAAATCCAAAATCCCAAATCCAAAATCCGTATCACCGGGGCCGTGGTCTGCTTCAGCCTGGGGGCGTTTACGTTCCTGGCGTATAACTGGCAAACGCTGGGCACCTGGCAGGAGATCCGCAGCAGCGCGGTCCAAACCGATGCGGGCACCAACAACACGACCGTGCTGCCCAATCTGTGGGAAGAAACCGACCGCTACCGGGTGCTGCTGGACGGCGGCTATTTCTGGTTCCAGGGCGTGCTCGGGCAGGTGCATATCGACCCCCTGGCCCCCCTGGCCTTTGTCCTGGCCGCGCTCGGCCTGCTGGCGGCGGCGATCGGGGCGCTGCCCTGCGGCTGGCCGACCACCCTGCCCCGCGGCCGGCTCTTGCTGGCGACGATCCTGGCCTACGTCCCGGCCCTGGGCCTGCTGGGGGCCGCCTACCTGCAGCCCAACAGCCGCACGCTCTGGCTCATGGCGCCCGCCTGGCTCGCGGTGGCCGCGGCGACCGTCGCCGGGGGAGCGCTGATCCGCGGCGCCCTGCGCCAGCCGGCCGCCTGGGCGCGCCTGGCCGGCGGCGCCTTGCTCCTGGCGACGACCGGCAGCGCCGTGACCTGGCTGCAGACCGGCCAGCCGGACGGCCTGGCCCGCGGGCCCCTCGATCTGCGGCTGACCGATATGACCGGGGTGCTCTTCTGGATCAGCCTGGCCGAGCTCCTGGTCCTGCTGGGCTGGAGCGCGCCAGCGACCCGCTGGCAGCGGCCCCTGGTCGCCACCGTCGGCTACCTGGCGGCCGTGTTGGGGCAGAGCTTCCCCACGCTCTCGGGACTCTGGCCCACCCACCTGCTGGTGATGCTGCCCTTGCCGCAGATCCTGGTCGGGGCGGCACTCGCCGGGCTCGGGGGCCAGGGGTTAGGGGGCGAGACGAGCGCGGATCGCCGGGAGGCCACCCCCACGCCCGGGGGTGCCCCCCGGGCGTGGGGGTGGCGGCCGGTGGCGGCCGGCGCGGTGACGCTGGCCCTGCTGGCGAGTGCGCTCTGGACCGATATCCAGTATCATCGGGACCTGACCCGCACGGGCGGGCTCTTCGCCTTCTCCGATGGGATCTACAACCTGCACCGCTACCTGGCCAAAGACCCGAGCCGCCCGATCGTGGTCGCCGAGTGGGGCATCCGCCGCCAGCTGCAGATCTTGAGCAACGGCGCGCTGGACCCCGCGGAGATCTTCCAGTACGGCGGCGATGCGGCCACGCTGGCCGCCTTCGACCAGGCCCTGGAGGCCGCCCTCAAGCGCGACCGGCGCACACGCTATGTCTTTACCGCAGACGACATAGGCCCCTACAAGCGCTTCCCCGAGTTCCAGCGCGTGCTGGCCGCCCACGGGCTGGCCCCGTTCCTGGAGCACACCTCCTATAT
>DATGEF010000282.1:0-3247 GCA_035310405.1 Chloroflexia bacterium
TGCGGTGCGATCATTTCCCGCGACGGAAATGGGGCCGCGAACATCTGTAGTCGCTATCGCTATGGCGAGTATGGGCATGTGCAGGTCCAATCCCTCACGTATCTGCGGGCGACCGCAGTAGTGCTGCGGACTACAGCCAGGTTGCCGACTGGCGTCGGAAGCCACGAGCCGTGCGGCCCAGTGGTTTAGTCACCTTCTAGATGGCGGCGGGGGCGCCGGCCCGCGCCGGGCGGCCAGCTGGCGGTCCAGCAGCTGATCCAGCGAAAGGATGCCGCCGCCGAGCAGGACCAATAGGGCGCAGCTCAGGAACAGGGGCAGCTCGGCGGGGATGTTGCCGAAGGTCAGCATGGCGACCAGCATATTGCCGGTCAGGAAGAAGGCGAAGACCCGGGTGAGGAGCCCCAGCAGCAACGCCAGCCCGCCCAATAACTCCAGGCTGCCGATCAGCACCTGGGTCAGCTCCGGCAACGGGATGTTGAGGGCGCGGAAGAAATCGGCGTCCATGCCAAAGACTTTGTTGCCGCCCAGGAGTTTATCATAGCCGTAGGCGACAAAGCCATCATTAGTGAGAATGCCGAGGTTCTTCAGCGCGATCAGCCCCAGTAAAAACCCGATCAGCCCGGCGACGTAGAGCCGCACCACGAAGGCCACGACCTGCAGCGGCAGCAGCAGCCCGGCCGGGATAGGGATCACGCCGATGGGCTCCGCCCAGCGCCCGAACAAGCGGCCGACAATTCCTGGCATAGTTAGGATCCTCCTCCAGATACGAAGAGTCCCGGCCGAGGGCCACCCCCGGTCGCCATCGCATGCGCTTTTATTCTAGCATGGCTGGGGGGTGCGCACAAGACCCCCGCCGCACCCCCGCCCCCGGGTGCGCTATGTTACGAAGGCGACAATATGCTACAATAGGAGCGGACCATCATCGGACACATGGGTAACCACGGCGGTCCCCTCATGGCGGGGGCCGGCGGTGACCGGGCAGGGCACCGGCAACGAGGCAACTATGCAGGCTAAGATGCCGCAGTCTGGACCGCCCCCTCGCCTGCGCGCGACGATCCTGGGGGCCGCCGCCCTCGCGATCGGCGGCAGTCTCCTGGCGGCCGGCACGAGTGTGGCGTGGATCATGAGCGCCAGCTCCCTGCTGGCCGTCGCGGCGCTGGCCGGGGTCGGGCTGGCGGTCGCGGGCGCGCTGCGCCTGTGGCGCATAGGCACGGCGCTCGACGATCTCGCCAGCGCCCTCATTCGCGACGAGAACATCCTGTTGTTCCAGGATGTGCCCCTCCCGGCGGATGTCTCCCTGGCGCCCCTCATCGGGGCGCTCCTCGGTATGAGCCGGTTCCTGCGCGAACTGATCATGCAATTGCAGATGCAAGCGGACCAGGTGCGGGATGCCGCGCTGCATATCGGGCAGGCCGCCATGCGGCACGAGCAAGATGCGGCGGCGCAGGCGGCGGCCGTCAGCCAGGTCGCGGCCGCCTTGCAGGAACTGGAAGCCATTATCGCCCACGTGACCGAGACAGCCCATGGTGTCGCGCGGGCGGCGGAACACGTCCTGCACGCCAGCACGACCAGCCGCGAGGTGATTGGGTCCGCGGCCGGCGCGATCGGCGCCACCGGGGATCGCGTCGGCGAGACCATCGACGCCATCACGACCCTGCGCGCCCAGGCCGCCCAGATCGGGGCCATCAGCGCGATTATTGCGCAGATCGCCGACGAGACACATATCCTGGCCCTCAATGCGGCGATCGAGGCGGCCGGCGCCGGGCCGGTCGGGCGCCGCTTCGCCGTGGTGGCCGGCGAGGTCCGCACCCTCGCGGAGCGCACCCGCCGGGAAGGCCAGCAGGTCACCAGCCTGGTCGAGGAATTGGAGCAGGCCCTGGTGCTCAGCACCCAGGCGGCGGAAGCCGGGCTCCAGCAGACCCGCAACACGACCGAGCTGACGACGCACCTGACCAACACGGCCGAGCAGTTGACGGTCACGGCGGAAAGGACCCAGCAGCGCGCGGCGACGATCGATCAGGCCATGACGCAGCAGCGGATCAGCGCCGCCGAGGTCGGGCGCGCCCTGACCCAGATCCTCGACGCGGCGCGCAGTATGAATACGCAGTTTCACGCCATGGTCACCGAGGCCGACGATCTGATCGGCGTCGCGGAGCATGTGCGCGGCCTGGCGCTGCGCTTTGGCGTGCGCCAGGCCAGCGGCGCGGCCGTCCGCCTGCTGATTGCCGGCCGGGAAACGGTCTCCGACCGGGCGCGGGCCTGGAAAGGCCTGGTCGACTCCTGGAATCTGGAGCACCCGGCGACCCCGATCGCCTTAGAATTCCTCCCGCCCAGCGCCGACTACGACGCCGAATTGGGCCGCGCCCTGGCGGCCGGCACCGCGCCGGATATCGTGCAGGTGCAACGCGGCACGGGCTGGGGCCGGCAAGGCTATCTGGCCCCGCTGGACGCGTTGCTCAGCCCGGCGGTCCGCGCCGATTTCTATCCCGCCTTGCTCGAATCGGCGTCGGTGGACGGCCAGCTCTACAGCCTGCCCACCGAGGCCCAACCTTTCCTCATCTACTACAACCGCCGGCTGTTCGACGATCTGGGCCTGGCGGTCCCGCAGACCTGGGAGGCCTGGATCGCCACCGCCCGCCGCTGCCGCACGGCGACCCGCGCGGGGCTGATGCTGAACACCCTGCCGAGCAAAGACCGCGCGCGGCAGTGGCTGCCCTTTATCTGGCAGGGGGCCGGGCTGCTCCCGGCGCCGTCCGGCCCGGGCCTGCTGGAGGCGGCCGCCGCGCAGCAGGCGGTCGGCCTCTGGCGGGACCTGCTGGTCACCCACCAGGTGGCGCCCGCCCGGCTGCCCCACCCCTGGTATGATATCGCCAACCTCGCCGAAGGGCACTGCGCGATGCAATACCTGGGGAGCTGGGGCCTGGTCATGCTCCGCAAAAGCTACCCGGAGTTCCCCTATGGGGTGATGGATCTGCCGATCCCGGCCGGCGGGCAGCGCGCCAATATTTTATTCCGCTGGGGCCTGGCGGTCAATACCCATAGTCGGCAGCGCGACATCGCCTGTGGATTCGTCCAATGGGCGCTGGCGGGCGACGGCCACGCGGGGAGCCAGCGGGTGCGCTCGCTGATGATCGAGGGGTTGCCGGTGCGCCAGAGCGTCGTGCCGCTCGTCGAGCAGGAGGGGGCGGTCGATAGTGCCTGGCGCTTCATGCTCGATCAGGTCCTCCCGCACGCGCGGCCCGACAAC
>DATGEF010000283.1:0-4422 GCA_035310405.1 Chloroflexia bacterium
CGGAAGTATATTGCCCGGCCCAGGCGTGGTCAGGTTTGCACAGGAGGATCGGCTATGGGGAGCACACCGACGAGCACACATCCAACGCGGGCGCCGGCCCACGCCGGGGGCCCGGCCGACCTGGCGGGGCGCCAAACCCGCGTCCGGGCGGCCCTGGCCGCCCAGGATCTCCCAGCGCTGCTGGTCAGCCAGGCGGAGAACATCCGCTACCTGAGCGGCTTCACCGGCGAGGGGCTGCTCCTGGTCACCGCCGCGGACGTGCGGCTGCTCACCGATTCGCGCTTCACGATCCAGGCGGCCCAGGAAGCGCCGGATGTGATCCTGGTCCAGCGCGATCCCCGGCAGATCCCCGCCCTGGCCGCCGAAGTCGGCGCGCTGGGCGTCGCCCGCCTGGGCTTTGAAGCGCAGCATTTGCGCTACAGCCAATATGAGGACCTGCATACCGCCTTGCCGCAGCTGGCCCTGGTGCCCACCCGCGGCCTGATCGACGGCCAGCGGGCGGTCAAAGACGCCGCGGAGCTCGCCCTGATCCGGCGCGCCGTCGCCATCGCCGACCAGGCGTTCGACGAAGTCAGCCAGGAGATCCGGCCCGGCCAGACCGAGCGGCAGGTGGCCCGGCTGATTGAAACCCGGATGATCGATCTCGGCGCCGAAGGTCCGGCGTTCCCGCTGATCGTGGCGGCCGGACCCAACAGCGCGATGGCCCACGCGGTGCCCAGCGATCGGCCGATCGGGGCGGGCGAGCCCCTTGTCATCGACATGGGCGCCCGCTACCAGGGCTACAACTCGGACATGACCCGCACCCTCATCCTGGGGCCCCCGGATGCGAAGTTCAAGGAGATCTACAATATCGTGCTGCGGGCGCAATTGGCCGGCGAGTTTACCGCCCGGAGCGGGCTTTCGGGCCACGCGATCGACGCGGTCACCCGCACGGTGATCCAGAACGCCGGCTATGGCGACCATTTCGGCCACGGCACCGGCCACGGCATCGGGCTGGAAGTGCATGAGCCGCCCCGCGTCTCGCACACGGGCTCCGAGGCCCTGATCGACGACTCGGTTGTGATCAGCGTCGAGCCCGGCATTTACCTGGAAGGCTGGGGCGGCGTGCGGATCGAGGACCTGGTGCTGCTCCACCCCTCGGGCGCGGAAGTGCTCACCCAGGCGCGGAAGCACCACTATTACGATTAGGGATCGGGTAGCTCGGCATCGGGTAGCTCGGCATCGGGAAGTTAGGAGACGGGACGGCGCATGATCACCACGGGTGAACTGAAAAAGAGTACGATTATCGTGCTGGATGGTGAGCTATACAAGATTCTCGACTACCAGCACGTCAAGCAAGGACGGGGCAGCGCGGTCGTGCGCATCATGTTGCGCAGCCTGCGCAACGGGGCGAATACCGAACGGACCTTCCCGGCGGGCAGCAAGTTCGAGGATGTCGAACTCGACCGGGCGGTTGTGCAGTTTCAGTATGTCGACGGGGACACCTACCATTTCATGGACACCGTCAGCTACGAGCAAGTCACGCTGACGGCGAAGGAGCTGGGCACGGCGCGCAATTATCTGCGCGAGCAGGATACGGCTGACCTGCTCACCTATGACGGCAAGGCGGTCGACGTCGAGCTGCCGACGTCGGTGATCTTGCAGGTCGCCTGGACGGAGCCGGGCGTGCGCGGCGACACGGCGACCAGCGCCTATAAGGCGGCGACGATGGATACCGGCCTGGCCGTCAACGTGCCGCTCTTCGTCAATATCGGCGACAAAATTAAAGTCGACACCCGCACCGGCGGGTATATTGAGCGAGCTTAAGCCTGTGGTCGGATCACGCTATCCTTTCCGCGACCCGAATCGCGACCCGAATCGCGACCCGAATCGCGACCCGAACCGGCGGTCGGACGACCAGGCGTCGGGCAACCGCATCGATCGGCCGCGCGACCAGGCACAGGGCAACCGCCGCCCGCGCGCCGACCGGCCCCGTGACGAAGGGAGCGAGGTGCCCACGGCGGCGCCGCCCCCGGCCGCCGCGAGCCCCGTCGCGCTCTCGGCGCTGAGTGCCGAGGTCGAGTCGCTGATCCGCCTGATGACCTCCACCGACGTCAGCGAGTTGCAGCTGGAGAGCAGCGGCCTGAAAATCATGATCCGCCGGGGCCTGGTCCCGGCGGCCCCGCTGGCCCCCGCCGCCCCGCTGCTGATAAATGCCGCCGGCCCGCCGCCGCCGGCCCCGCCCGCCGTGGCCGGGCCCGGGGTCCCGGCCGCCGAGGTGCCCCCCCCGCCGCCTCTCCCGGCCGGCACGGGCCATGGCCACCCGGCCGCGCCGGCCCTGCGCGCCAACGAGCACCTGGTGACCTCGCCGATGGTCGGCACCTTCTACGCGGCGCCCGCCCCCCAGGAGCCGCCCTACGTAGTCGAGGGCGATGAGGTCGCGGTGGGCCAGACGATCGGGATCGTCGAAGCGATGAAGATGATGAACCCGATCGAGGCCGAGGGCACCGGCCGCGTGACTCGCATCCTGGTCCGCGACGCCCAGGGGGTCGAATACGGCCAGCCGCTGATGGTGATCGCAGAAAGCTAGGGGCGCGTGCATATTTTCAGCGTCGGCGAGCTCGTCGCCTACGTCAAAGAGCTCCTGGAAGTCAACGACGCGCTCCAGGACTGCTGGGTGGCGGGCGAGATCACCAACGCCAGCCAATCGCCATCCGGCCACCACTACTTCTCCCTCAAAGAGCCCACCGGGCAGCTCAAATGCGTGCTCTTCCGCGGCGCGGCCGCCTGGCAGACGGTGCGGCCGGCCAATGGCCTGGCTGTGCTGGTCCATGGGCATGTGACGATGTACGAGGCCAGCGGCGCGGTGCAGATCATGGTCGACCTGATCGAGCTCCAGGGCCAGGGGGCGCAGGCCGTCGAGTTCGAGCGCCTGAAAGCCCGGCTGGAGGAGGAAGGGCTGTTTGCCCCCGAGCGCAAGCGGCCGTTGCCCGCCTACCCGCAGCGTATCGGGCTGGTGACCTCGGCCGGCGCCGCCGCCTTCCAGGATATCCTCAAGGTCCTGGGCCGCCGCTATCCCCTGGCCCAGCTGATCCTCTCGCCCACCCTGGTGCAGGGGGTCGAGGCCCCCGCGCAGATCTGTGCGGCCCTGGCCCGGCTGAACGCACTCTCCGGCGATCGCGCGGTCGACGTGATCATCGTCGCGCGGGGCGGCGGCGCCCCCGACGAGCTGGCCGCGTTCAACGACGAGCAGGTCGCCCGCGCCATCTATGCCTCCCCTGTCCCGGTCATCACCGGGGTCGGCCACGAGACCGACACGACGATCGTCGACTATGTGGCCGACCTGCGCGCGCCCACGCCCTCGGCCGCCGCCGAGCTGGTGGCGCCCGATGTGCAGAGTCTGCTGGGCGACGTCGAGGCGCTGCGCCAGGAGCTCTGGGGCCTGATGAACGGCTACCTGGAGGACGCGGCGCAGGGCGTGAGCGCCAACCGGGCCGTGCTCCTGCGCCACTCGCCCCGGGCGCAGGTGGAGCAGCAGCGCCAGCGGCTGGACAGCCTGGCCGCCACCGCCCGCGTCCACCTGGCCCATCGCCTGGCCCTGCAGCGCGAGCGGCTCCAGGCCCAGCAAGCGCGGATGCAGGTGCTGGCGCCCACGGCGATCCTCGCCCGCGGCTACGCGATCGTCCACAACCGCCGCACCGGCCAGATCGCCACCGGCATCGGCGCCGTCCAGCCCCACGACATCCTCGACATCCAGCTCCACGACGGCACCATCCCCGCCCGCGCCGGCGCGCCGCGCCCGGCGCAGTCCTGAGTTGAAAGTGCTGAGAGGTTGTGAAACAAACCTCCCGGTGTCATCGAGACCACTATCGGTAGTATTCGATGGCCCGGATCGATCCCATATGTTGTGGTTTGGCGCCACCCCATTTTGTATCTGGGGGTTTGTTTCACAACCTCTGAGTCGAAAGTCTTGAGTCGAACGTCCCCGGGTTGTGGCATCATTTTGCAGCTGATCAACCGAAACGGCCGGGGCCGCGGGAGCCAACGGGCGACGACCAGCACCACCTGCCCCGTCGGGATAACCGTCAGCCGCCCGCGAGCGCAGTTTGTGGAACATCCGGCGCACTTCCTTGCCCCAGTCCAGTTTGGGGTGCGTGCCCCGGTGCGTCGCGACCAGCCCCCAGCCCTGCACTTGACCGATCGCCCGCAGCAGGGGCGTGTTGTAATGCTGGTCGCCCAGCACATAGCGGATCGCCCCCGGCAACTCGGCGCAGTGCCACCACCACAGTTTCGCCATTGCGCCCCCGTCATCGGCATTGGCGGGCGTCAGTTCGGCCGCCAGGGGGATCCAGACCCCCGCCACCACCGGCAAGCCCGTGCAATTTCCAGCCGTAGCCCCAGCCATGCCAGCCCGATTTGGGCCAATGGGCCTCGGTGTCGATG
>DATGEF010000284.1:0-5861 GCA_035310405.1 Chloroflexia bacterium
CTCTGGGGCTTTGTCCGCGCGTTCCTGGACCCCCTGAACCGCGGCACAGACGCCAAGGGGCTGGCCCAGCGGGTGGGGTATTTCGTCAGCGGCCTCTCGTATGGCGCCCTGGTGATCCCGACGCTGCGCCTGGCGATGGGCACGGGCGCCGGCCAGAGCAATGGGCCCGCCGACTGGACCGCCAAGCTGCTCGCCGAGCCGTTGGGCAAGTGGCTGGTCCTGCTCCTCGGGCTGGTCGGCCTGGTGGGCGGCCTCGGCCAGATGTATATGGCCGTTACCAAGTCGTTCCAAAAAGACTTCAAGTCCTGGGAGATGAGCGGCGACGAGATGAAGTGGGCCACGCGGGTGGCCCAGTTCGGGCTCGTCGCGCGCGGCCTGGTCTTCGCGATGCTTGGCTTCTTCGTGATCCAGGCGGCGCTGCAGGCCAATCCGAAGGAGGCCAAAGGGCTCGACGGCGCGCTGGCCACGCTCGCCCACCAGCCGCATGGCCCCTGGGTGCTGGGCCTGGTGGCCCTGGGCCTGGTCGCCTTCGGCGTCTATTCGATGATGTGCGCCCGCTGGATCCGCATCCGCGCCGGCCAAGGGGCCCAGCCGTCCGCGCGGCGGTCAACGCACCGGTAGACTCATCCAGATTTATACAGGTTTATCCGGGCGCATGAGCCGGATGAGGGGCGGATGGCGGAAGGGCCGGCATCCGCCCCTTACTTGGCCAGCGGCGCCGTCGAGTCGTTGCCCCATTCGGCCCAGGAGCCGGTATAGACCCGGACGTGCGGGAAGCCGGCCAGCCGGAGCGCAAAATAATCCACCGCGCCCCGCACCCCGGTCGAGCAGTAGGTAATGACTTGCCGATCGGGGGTCACGCCCTGGGCGGCGAAGAGGGCGCGGAGGTCGGCCGGGCTCTTGAACAGGCGCGGGGTGGCGGCGCCGGCGGCGGCCGTGAAGGGCACGTTCACGGCGCCGGGGATATGGCCGCCGCGGGCGGCCCCGCTCGTGTCCTGGCCGCTGTACTCGCCGGGGCTACGGGCGTCGACCAGGCGTAGATCCGGCTGGCCGAGCGCCGATCGGACCTGGGCTTCGGTCGCCAGCACGTCCGGGCGCGGGTGGGGCGTGTAGGTCACTGCCGCATAGTGGGGCGCCTCGTTGCTGATCGGCCCGCCGACCGCCTGCCAGGCCGGGAAGCCTCCGTCGAGGATCTGCTGGTCGTCGTGCCCGAGTTGATCGAGCACCCACCAGAGCCGTGCCCCGTAGAGTGTGCCGTGATCGTAAATCACCACGCGGTTCGGCGCAGCGATCCCCCGCTGGCCCAGCAGGGCGGCCACGCTCCCCTGCCAGGCGGCGATGGCGGGCGCGCCGGTGTCCGTCACCTGGAGCTCACCCCAGTCGATATGGACCGCGCCCGGGATGTGCCCGGCCGCGTACTCGTCGGCGCTGCCCATGTCGACCACGCGCAGGCGCGGATCGGCCAGCGCGGCCTGCAGATCGGCGGCCTGCACCAGGAGGGCCGGCGCCGTGGTGGCCGGGGCAGGCCCGGTCGCCGCCGGGGCCGTCGGGGGCGCGCCCGCCCCGGCAGGCGGGGCATTCTCGGCGCCGCACCCGGCTAAGAGAATCAAGGCGCCGGCCAGCACCATCCCCCATATCGGCCGCAGCAGATTCATGGGCAAGCTCCTCTCACGACGTCCCTCAGTACACGCACGCGGCGCCCCGTCTCGATCTTTGTGCCCAAAACCCGGTGCCGGATCGGGAACCGCCGGGGGGCCGGCAGCGTCATTAGAGCAATGAAGGATTCGGGGCCGGCCCAGCAATCCTTTTCTATCGTGAGGGGCGCAGGCAGGAGTTGCCGCGTGCGCCCACTACACCGTCAGCGCCGCCCGCGGCCTGGCGACGCGTCCTCGGTGCCCCGGTGGGGAGGACGCGCTATGGTAGAAAGGAGCCCGGCCATGCGTCAATTCGCCAAATTTGCCGCGATTCCCCTGCTCGTCCTCGTCGTGCTCGCCGGCCTGTTCGCCGCCGGCCCGCGATTGCCCTCCGGAACAACGAGCCCACTTATGCACAGCGCGACGGCGCCGCCACGTCCCGACCAGCCGCAGCCCGGTTACCCCGCGCCGGGGTTACGGGATGCGTCCGGTGCGGCCGGCGTCCCCGGGATCTCCATTGCCCCGGCCCCGCCGACAGGAGGCGGGAGCGATCCCAGCGGCGCCCCGCTCAATAAAGGGACCTGGGCCGAGAACGGCGCCCCCGCCGCGGCCGCCGCGCCGACCGGTATATCGGCCCCGGCTCCCGGCTTGGGGCCGCCGCCGCCCATGGGCGGCCCGAATCTAGAGACCCGGGCAGCCGCGGCGACGCCGGCCGACTTCGCCGCACCCGGAGCCTCCAGCGGGGCGCCGTTGCAGATGGGCAATCCGCCGCCCGCCGTCGATCAGGCGCCGCTGACCGCGGGCCAGATCGACGACAACGCCCGCTTCGCCGAATATCTGGACTACCTCCAGCACTACCAGGGGCCGGCCATCCTGCCCATCGCCGTCGAGCGCCGCCTCTTCGTGCGCGTCCTCGACGCCAGCCAGCACCCCGTCGCCGGCGCCCGCGTCCAACTCTTCGACGGTGCCCGCCCCGTCTTCGACGCCCGCACCGTCAGCGACGGCCGCGTCCTCTTCTTCCCCGCCGCCGCTGGCGCGACCCAGGCCCCGCAGCTCCGTGCCCTCGTCAGCCGCGGCTCCCAACAGGTTACCGCCTCCCTCGCTGCCGACCAACCCGCGCAAACCGTCGCCCTGCCCGCCCTCCAGGATAACACCGGTCCCGTCGGCCTCGACCTCGTCTTCCTGCTCGACGCCACCGGCAGCATGGGCGATGAGATCGATAAGATCAAGGCCACCGTCGCCACCGTCGCCAGCCGCATCCAGCAACTGCCCGGCAGCACCGCCCCCCGCTTCGGCCTCGTCGCCTTCCGCGACCGCGGCGACGACTACATCACCCGTTCCTGGGACTTCACCGCCGACGTCCGCACCTTCCAGCAGAACCTGGCCAACGTCGAAGCGGGCGGCGGCGGCGATAACCCCGAGTCGGTCAACGCCGGGCTCGACGCCGCGATCCATCTGCCCGGCTGGACCGCCGTCGACAGCGGGCGGCACCTGCGCATGATCGTGCTGGTCGGCGACGCCCCCCCGCACCTCGACTACCCCAACGACACGGAATACCCACAGCTACTGCAGGACGCGGTCGCGGCGGGGATCACGATCTGCCCGATCGGGGCCAGCGGGCTCGATGACCAGGGCGAGTACATCTTCCGCCAATTCGCCGAAGTGACCCAGGGCCAGTTCATCTTCCTCACCTACGCCAACGGCCAATCCGGCGCGCCGGGCACCGCTACCGACCATCACGTCGCCGATTACACGGTCGAGGATCTGGACACGCTGGTGGTCAACCTGGTGGCCCACGCCATCGCCAACCAGACGCAACCGGCTAGCGCCGCACCCGCGGTGCCCGGCGTCGTCGTCACGTCCGCGCTGCCCCCCGCCGCTAACGTCCCGCCAGCCGCGGTCCTCCCGTCCGCCGCGGGAGGGGCCGCCCCCGCGCCGCCCGGGCCGGCCGTACAGGGCGTCCTCTCACTGCTGCTGTTGCTGCTGGGCTATGGGCTCGTGGGGAGTTACAGCGCGGCCCCGGTCCTCTTGGTCGGGATCTTGATCCTCGCCGCTTTCGGGCTCGGCCGGGCGCGTGGATCCGCGCGGCCCACTGCCTCCCCGGCCCGGCCGTTTACGGCGGGGACGGGGACGCCGATCGGCGAGCACGCGGGCCGCGCGATCGCCGGCGGCTGGCGGCCCGACGCGCCCACGACCACGCTCGCGGGCCGGACCTACGCCGCCCCGGATGCGGTGACCGCGCACATCGCCCGGGCGCCGGCCGGCGGCCGCACCGCGCCCTTGCCGCCGCTTACCCAGCGCGACTCGCCTTGACCTAGGACCCCGACCCCCGCGGCTTGGCGCCGGCGGGGGCCGAACGCGGCCGGGCGCGCGCCGACGGGCGAACGTGGGTAAGGCAACGTTCGCCCGGCGGCGTGGGCGCCCTCTAGAGCCTTCGCCGGGATCATGAGCCTGCGGCGGCTCACCTTATTCGGCATTGTTAAATAGGAGCGCGGTCGCTGCAACTGGAAGATCGGTTAGCTGCCTGGTCGCTTCACAGCTTTGGATGAAGGTGACAAATTCAGGAAGTTCCGTGGGATGCGCACACCACAGATTGCTAGACGCGATCGCCTTCAAGCCCGGGGATGGGTGGTATTTTAGGTTCTTTGAGGATTGGTGTGCTTGAGTCGGAAACACTTGCCCTACGAGACCGACAAAATGCCTTGAGTCTTTAGGACTCAAGCACACTCGACCTCAAAGAACCCCTTATATCAAGCAACTTAACAGTTTCTTGGTCTAGAATCAAGTCGTTGTAAATGGATTTCTATTAACGAAGCGAGTTCGTGAAGTCCATTGTGATCTAGATGAATCTGCGGTCTGGAATTGATAACTGGCTGAAAAATGGGATCTTGTAGTTCGAGTAACGAAAAGTATGCGATTCTAAAGAACGTGCTAGATTTAGATATAGATGGCTCAACATCAAAGATTAAAATACAAACGGTGCCTTCAATCGTTTTTCTTGTTAGAGGGTCATAAGTCTGATAGTAAGATCTACGACCCGGAAAGCGATCTGGCTCTAGGCGAAAGTCCGCAGCTTCTGCAAAGTCCATAATTCGGAACATCTTTTGCGAGGTAAGGGAGGTCGAGGATAAATGTTGTGCTTGCTCCCTAAGCAATATAACGAGATCTTTGCCAGTCTGCTGATCTAAACGTAGATAACCACCCTCCATATCCAAAGGATTAAAGCCGCTATCGGGGTCATCTTCCTCGTCAAATGTGTAAATCTGCAAGGTCACGACGCTTGGCGCCACAACATGATGGAGAAAAGCTAGAAAGGGTTGGCCTTCCAGGACTCCATGTTTGATAGTGAAGAATTGGTTGCTCAATGCCTCCGCTATTTCCCTTGAAACCCCGTAGAAAGGAACCTCATGATTGGGTATTTGATTCCAAGTAGTCATTGAGTCTTGATTCCCTCCAGATTATTAATCTCTGCTCCTGTGGTAGAACCGGCGCTAGTTCAACTGTCCTCAGCGCTCTGGACGCTGCCCGCAGGGATTAATTCTCCACCTTCCGCAAGGGCGGCCTGGGGCGGCGCGGATGTCGGCGCGATCTTCAAGATAGTGTTCTAGCGCCGTGATCACTAAGTCCGTGAGGGTGCTCGGCCCGCTGTTGGGTTGATATTTGTTGGCGACCGCCTGCATTTCGATCGCCTGCTTGAGCGGCTTCGGCACCCACACATGCAGGGCGACGGTATCCGGGTTGGGACGGTTAGGCACTGGTGTATCCTCCGAGTCGTAATCCCCCGTTGGGAAGGGTCTGGGCATAGGGCTATTGTACCACACGGGTTTCCCCCAACCCCCAACCCCCAACCCCCAACCCCCATCCTTTACACACATTTTACAACCCGGTAACAGCCCCCTTACACCCGGAGAGTACGATCGACCCAGAAGCTCCGGAGCGGCCACAGGCGCCGGCCCGCCGTTTGCTTAGGATCTCGCGCCTTTCCGGTCAACGGTTGTAGATATAAGGAGGTTTTTAGCGATGAAACGCTCTCGTCTTCTCGCCGGGCTCGCCGCCCTCTGGTTGGGGCTGGCGACCCTGTGGGGCAACGGCACCGGGCTCCCCCCGGCCCAGGCCGCCCCGGCCGCGCCCGGCACGGTGGGCTGCGGTATGAATTTCAGCGATCTCCCCTCCACCAGCCCCTTCTATAGCTATGTCCAGTATCTCTTCTGCTCGCGGACCGTCAGC
>DATGEF010000285.1:0-14207 GCA_035310405.1 Chloroflexia bacterium
GTGCGCCAGCGCCTGGCGGCCGGCAGCCAGGTAGTGGCCACCCGCATGGGCCCCGTCGAGTACGCCCGCGTGGGCCAGGGGCCGCCGGTGCTGGTCGTGCATGGCTATGGCGGCGGCTACGACCAGGGCTTGCTGGCCGCGCAGCTGGCGGCGACCTATCCGCTGGAGATCATCGCCGTCTCCCGCTTCGGCTATCTGCGCACCCCGCTCCCCGCCGACCCCAGCCCGGCGGCGCAGGCCGCCGCCCTGGTCGCCTTGCTCGACGCCCTGCAGATCCCCACAGTGGCGATTCTCGCCATCTCGGCGGGCGGGCCGGCAGTCCTCGAATTTGCGCTGCGCTACCCCGATCGCTGCTGGGCGCTCGTGACTATCGCCGCCGTGACCGGGCCGCTGGCGGTGCGGACGACGGCCCGCGGCCGGCTGATCGCGGCGCTGGCCGGCCAGGACTGGGGTCTCTGGCTGCTGCGCGGGCTGACCCTGCGGCAGCAGCTGGTGCGCAACGGCCTGGACCCGGCGACCGTCGATCGCCTGCCCGCCGCCGCGCGCGAGCGGGTGCGCAGTCTCTTCTACCCCCTGCCGATCAGCCTGCGGCGGGCGGGGTGCGCGGCCGACCTGCGCGGCTTCCCGCACCTGCCGCGCTACCCGGTCGCGCAGCTGGCCCTGCCCACCCTGGTCGTGCATGGCACGGCGGATACGGTGGTCCCGCTGGCGCACGCGGAGTGGCTGGCCGCCACGGTGCCCGGCGCGCGCTTCCTCCCCATCCCGGGCGGCGGGCACGCCTGTCCCCTCACGCACGAGGCGGCGGTCATCCCGCCCGTGTTCGCCTTCCTGCGCGCGCACGTCCCCCCCGCGATTTTGGGTTGGGGATTTTAGCGGATTCCAAAGCCGCCAATCCCCCTGGCTTTAGACATGGGGATACGGCGGCCCTCGTCAGGAGGTTGGTTGGAAGTCCTTTGAAGCCCGAATCCAGGTCTGTATCCGCCCCTATTGCAATAGATGGCTCCCCGTGATATAATGTCTTCCTGAGGGAATTCAAGTCCAACCACAACGTCACCTACTCCTGCAAGTATCCTGTGGTGTGGTGTCCCCCCTACCGGCGCAAAGTGCTGGTGGCGGGGGTGGATACCCGGCTGAAGGCCATCATTGCCGCAGTCTGCACCGAACGGATGGCCGAGCTTTGTCAGTACGGTCGGCGGCGCGCCGCTGGCGATCATCAAGCAGCCTATCGCGCGCCAGAAAGACGTCTAAACGCGCCCCATGCGTAAGGCATTTCTCTATCCGATCTACCCCACCAAAGCGCAGGCCACCAAGCTGGCCCAGGCGCTGGAGGAATGCCGCTGGACCTACAACCCGTTGCTCGAACAGCGGCAAGTCTACTGGGACGAGTTTGGGATCTCCGTCGGGTATTATGATCAGAAGGCGTACCTGCCCATCCTCAAGGGGGATCGCCCCACGCTGGCTGCGGTGCATAGCCAGGTTTTGCAGAACGTGTCGGAACGGGTCGATCTGGCGTTCAAGGCGTTTTTCCGCCGCGTGAAAGCGGGGGAAGACCCCGGCTACCCGCGTTTTCGCGGTCGCGGTCGGTACAATTCCATCACCTATCCGCAATATGGCAGCGGTCGAGGACCTGGCGGTCGAGCAGATGGTGCGGAACCATTGTCTGGCCAAGAGCATTCTGGACGCGGCGTGGACCGAGTTTCGCGGCTTTCTGGCGTACAAGGCAGCATGGGCCGGTCGTCAGTTTGTCGCCGTGAACCCCGCGTACACCAGCCAGGATTGTTCCCACGGTGGGCACCGCCAGAAAATGCCCCTGTTAGATGCAATTGCCCTGCCGCCCCCGCAGGGCGGCGGCGTTCTGTGGGGCGCGCGCTCGGCGCGGGGGGTGCGGGGGCGGCATTCGTGTAGGCGTGGCCCGCCTGCGCGGCCGGCCACCCGGGGCCGGCCAGACGCCCCCCCGGCCGCGCTTGCTCCGCACCCGCCTTCGTGCTAAGATAGCGCATCTGCCCCAACGACAGGCACACTTGCGCGGCGCGACCGGGGGGGCGGGGCCGGGGCCAGGGGCCAGGGACGGGGCTGCATCGCGAGGGAACCGCATGGGCGGACAGCCAGCCAACCATAACCTGAGCGTGCCGTGGACCAGCTTTGTGGGGCGGCGGGACGAACTCGCCACCATCGCGCGCCTGCTCCACGAGGGGCGCCTGGTCACGCTCACCGGGCCGGGCGGCACGGGCAAGACGCGCCTCGCGCTGCAGGCCGCCCTGGCGGAAACGGGCCGCTTCGCCGGGGGCGTCTGGCTGGTCGAACTGGCCGCGCTGGGGCAGCCCGGCCTGGTGGCGGAAACCATCGCCGCCGCCCTCGCCCTGCCCGACCGGCCGGGACTCGCGCTCGCGGACCGCCTGGCCGCATTGCTGGCGGCCCGGCCGCGGCTCCTCGTCCTCGACAACTGCGAGCACCGGCTGGACGAATGCGCCCGGCTGGCCGCCGAGCTCCTCGCCCGCTGTCCCGGCCTGACAATCCTGGCCACCAGCCGGGAAGCCCTGGGCCTGGGCGGCGAGTGCATCATGCAGGTCGCCGCGCTGGCCTTGCCCGCCCTCGGGCCGCCGCCCTCGGTGGCCGATCTCCTCCGTAGTGAGGCCGTGCGCCTCTTTGTCGACCGCGTGTAGGCGCTGGACCGGCAGTTTCAACTGACCGCGGACAATGCCGCGGCGGTCGCCACCATCTGTGCCCGCGTCGACGGCATCCCGCTGGCCCTCGAACTGGCCGCCGCGCGCCTGCCGGGCATGGATGTGCGCGACCTGGCCGCCCGCCTGGACGCCGGCTTCGCGGCGCGCTCGCGCCTGCTACCCAACCGGGATCGCCGCGCCCCGCCGCGCCAGAAGACTCTCCAGGCCCTCCTCGATTGGAGTTACAGCCTGCTGACGGCGCCCGAACAGGCGCTCTTGCGCCGCCTGGCCGTCTTTGCCGGGAGTTGGTCGCTGGCGGCGGCGGAACAGGTCTGCGCGGACCCCGCCGCCCCCGGCGCCGCGGTCGCGGCGGACGCCCTCCGCCCGCCCGACATCGCGGACCTCCTCCTCCAACTGGCCAACAAATCGCTCATTGCGCTGCACCACGCCGACGGGCGCTATCACATGCTCGAAACCATCCGCCTGTTTGCCCGCCAGCAACTGGAGCGGGCCGGGGAAGCCGAGGCGCTGGGCCGCCGGCACCTGGCCTGGTATCTCGCGGCGGCCGAGGAAGGGGCGGCGCACCTGAACGGCCCCCGCCAGCCGGAGTGGCTGGCCCGCCTGGAACAGGAGCATGACAATTTCCGCGTCGCCCTGGCCGGGGCGCTGGCAACGGGACCGCTCGCCGACGCGGCCCAGTTGGGCCTGGCCCTGTGGAAATTCTGGAACGCGCGCATCTTCCAGAGCGAGGGCCTGCGCTGGCTGGAGCAGATTCTGGCCCGCAGCGCGCACGAAGCGCTGCCCACGCCGATCCGCGCCCGCCTGTACAACGCGCTGGGCGTGCTGGCCCATTCCTCCGGCCGCTATGACGAGGCCGCGGTCTTCCATGACCACGCCCTGGCGCTGTGGCGCAGCCAGAGCGATCCGGCCGGAGTCGCCGCCGCCCTGCTCGGCCAGGGCTGGCAGAGCTTTAACGCGATGCAACTGGACCAGGCCCGCCAGTATGCTGGCGAGAGCCTGGCGGTGGCCCGCGGGACCGGGGACCGCCGGGCCGTGGCCGCCGCCCTGACCCTTTTCGCCGTGGCCGCCGTGCAGGCCGGCCGCCTGGACGGCGTCGCCGACGCCCTGGCCGAGAGCCTGGCCACCTGGCGGGCCGTGGACGATACGGGAAATGTCGCGACGGTCCTGGCGATCATGGCGCATGCCGAGCAGGTCCGCGGCCACTTTGAGCAGGCCAAACCCCTGGTGGCGGAAGCCCTGCGCTTACAACTCCAATCGGGCGACACGTTTGGTCTCGTCGGCTCGCTGGTCGTGCTGCTCGACACGGCACTCGCCGCGCCCAACCGGCTGGAAGGCGCCGCCTGGGCCGCGCAGATCGCGGGCGTCTTCGCCGCCCGGGATGAGACCATTGGCGGGCCGCCCTCGCCCTGGGCGACCGGGGAAACGGCGCGCGTGGCGAAGGCCGGGGCCCGGCTCGGGGCGCGCCGCTTTGCCCTGCACTTTGCCGCCGGCCGCGCCCTCACCCCGGCGGGCTTGCTGGCCCTGGGCGCGGCCATCACGCAGCCGGCCCCCGCCGCGCGCGCGCAGCCGTCCCCCGCGGTGGCCGCCCCCGCGCCCGATCTCCCCGCCCTGACGGGCCGGGAACGCGAAGTGCTGCGCCTGGTGGCGGCCGGGCTCTCCAACAACGAGATCGCCGCCCGGCTGGTCGTCAGCCGCCGCACCGTGGAAGGGCACCTCCGCGCCATCTTCAGCAAACTGGACGTGCCCTCCCGCAGCGCGGCCGTGCGCTTCGCCCTGGAGCACGGCCTCGGCTAGGGCGCCTGCCCCCGGCGCCTTCAACCTGACAAGAAGCTGCGATCCCCGCCCCCCTAAAATCACCTGGATACACACCTGGTCCGTCACGCGAGGGGCCCGGCGTGGGTCTAGGTGTGCATATAGGTGATTTCACCGTTGTGCCGGCTCCCCGCCCGCGCTACACTGCGACTCAGGACACCAGATCACGCGACCCAGCAAAGGAGCAAACGGCATGACGGCAGATGTACAGGCGCAACGGGCGCGGCGGTTCTTGTTTACCAGCACGGCCGGGTCCGGCCACTTTCACCCCGTGATGCCCCTCGCCCTGGCGCTGAAAGCGGCCGGGCATGAGGTCGCCTACGCGGGCGCCGCGGCCTTCCGGCCGGCGGTGGAGGCGGCGGGGCTGACTTTCTTCCCGGCGGGCGGCGACCGGAATCAGGACCCCGAGTTTCAGCGCCTGATGGCCCAACTGCAGACGATGCCGCCCGGTCCCGCGAGTGAAATCGTCATCTTTTCGCAGGTCTTCTGGGGCGTCAATACGCGGCTGATGGTGCCCGACCTGGTGGCCATCGGCCGGGCCTGGCACCCGGACATGTTGATTCGCGAGTCGGGGGAGGCCGGGGCCGTCATCGCCGCCGAGGTGCTCGGCGTGCCCCACGCGGAGATCACCCCAGGGGCCAACCTCATGGGCGGCGTGTTGTTCAAGCAGGGCGCCGCGGCCCATTTGGACCCCATCCGGCAACAGTGGGGCCTGGCGCCCGACCCGACCTTGCAGGCGCTGCACCGCTATCTCCTGCTCACCCATGCCCCGCCCACGTTCGCGACCCACGACATCGGCGTGCCCGGCGCCTACCCGCCCACCACGCACTTCATCCGCCCGGAGTTCTACGACCGCTCGGGCAGCGAAACCCTGCCCGCCTGGGTCGCCGGCTTGCCCGCGCAGCCCACCGTCTATGTCACCCTGGGCACCGAAGCGAACACGATGCCCGGCTTCTACCCGCGCGTGTTGCAAACGCTGATCGCGGGCTTGCGGGATGAGCCTGTCAACCTGATCGTGACCCTGGGCCGGGACAAAGACCCCGCCGATTTCGGTCCCCAGCCGGCCAACGTGCATATCGCGCTCTACATCCCGCAGACCCTGCTGCTGCCCCATTGCGCCCTGCTGGTCATGCACGGCGGCAGTAACAGCCTGCTGGCGGCCATCGACGCCGGCCTGCCCATGGTCCTCGTCCCGCTGATCGCCGACCAGTTCATCAACGGCGCCATCACGCGCGACCTGGGCCTCGGCCAGGTGCTCGACCTGGCCCAGCTAACCCCCGACGCCGTGCGCGACGCCGCGCGCGAAGTCCTCGCGAACCCGCTCTACCGGCAGAATATCCGGCGCTTGCAAAACGAGATGCACGCCCTGCCCGACCTGCACCACGCCGTGGCCCTCGTCGAGCAGGTGGCGGCCGGCCCTGCGGCGCACCCGCCGGCCCTCGTCTAAGCGCATCCACTGCCCCGCCGGGCGCGCCGCTGCCGGCACCCAGGAAGGAGGTGAGCGATCGCGGCACCGCGGCGCACGGGATCCTGACCAGCTGTTTGTTTCGACACCCAAATGCCCAATGGAGGAAGCAATGAAACGATTGGTATGCATCCTGACTCTCGTGAGCGCGTTCGCGCTGCTGGCGGCGCCCGGCCGCACCTATGCCCAGGCCAGCGACCCGGCCGCCGTGGTCCTCGCCGGCCTCGCCGCGTTTAATGCCGGGAATATCGACGCCATCATGGCGCTCTTTGCCGACAATGCCGTGCTCACGGTCAACGGCGGCGGCCCGGGCGGCCAACCGCTGGTCGCCACCGGCAAGGACCAGATCCGGGCGGGCACCCTGGCGGCGCTGAGCCAGCACCAGCACATCGTGATCGAGAGCATCCAGGTCGACGGCGATCACGTCCACGTGCTCACGATGCTCTCGACGGATGCTCTCCGCCAGGCCGGCTTCGCGGCGCTGGAAAGCATGGGGGACTTCGTCGTGCAGAACGGCAAGATCGTCTCCCAGACGCTGGGCCTCACCCCGGCGTCGCTGGCCAAGTTGCAGGCGGCGGCCGGCGCGGGGCCGGGCATGCCCGCGACGGGCGCCCCCGACGGGCGCGGCCTGGGCGCGGCGCTGGCCCTGGGCTTGCTCGCCCTGCTCGCGGGCCACCGGCTGCGCCGGGCGCCGGGCGCCGCTGCGGGGCGCTAGCCCCGCGCGGACCGGGGCGGCGGGGGGCCGGGGCGCGGCAGGGGCGCCCCGGCCCCCCGCCGCGGTGCGCGCGCCGCCATCTGCACGTCGGCCAGCAAGCACCGCCAGCAGCGCGGGGATGGCCGTAATCTCATTGGACTTCTCGGCCACTTTGACTTGACCGCGCACCAGTCGCGCATGGGCGGCCCAGGCGCTGACCATATGGATCGCCCCTTTGCCGGGGCTGGTAGCTGAGCCACAGAGGGTCTTACCGTCGCAGGCGACCACGCCGGCCAGGGCCCGCCCGGCCGCAGCGAGGAGGTCTTGCACCCACGTGCGGAAACCGGCCTGAAACTGGCCGGGAAGGTGCCCAATTTAGATGCAATTGCCCTGACAAACAACGCGCGACTAGTAGACTTTCGTACCGAATCTATGCTATAATGATCCTACCCTATAACATTCCGACCTTGGCCCAAGATCCTTAATACCCGCCGGCTCGGGAAACCTCTTGCGCGGAACTGCGCGACCCGGCCCCTGGCAAGCCAGGAGGACCCTGAGCAGGCACCCCTACAGGTGAGGAGGCCTAAACCTTGCTACCTACTCCTGGATCAACTTTCCGGCGCTTCTTCCTGGCCGCCCTGGTATTGGGCGGCATCGGCGTCTTCCTGCTCGGCGGCTGGGAGGCGGCCCCGGTCGCCGGGGCGGCGCTCGGGCCGGCAACCGGGCCGGCCTGTTGGACCCCGCCCCCGCGCACCCCGACCCCATTACGCACCTGCACCCCGCCGCCCCCCCACACGGCGACGCCGGTGCCGCCGACCGCCACCCCCGTGCCGCCCACCGCGACCGCCACCCCCGTGCCGCCGACGGCCACGGCGACTCCCGACCCACATAACAGTTGCCAGTTTGCCATCCTGAGCTTCCAGTCCTGCATGAACGCGCAGGGCTGCGTGAGCTATAGCATCCCGCTGCAGAATACGGCTGCGGAATCGGCCGTGGTGGACGGCGTCGTCGTGCTCCAGGACCAGGGCGGCGGCGAGCTGGGCCACACCAATATCCCGGCGACCACGCTGGCCCCGAATAGCATCACCACCGTGAGCGGGACCGTCTGTGGCGCGCTCGGCGCCATGCCGCCCGGTGCGAATTATCACCTGGTGGTGACGATCCAGGATGTGCCGCGCGTCTGTGACTCGAAAACCAAGAGCCAGCCGGTGCCGATGTGCGCCTCCACCAACGCACCGGGGGCCGGGAACCAGTAAGCGACACTGCGTTGATCCGGCTATAAACCAAGGCCGCGGGGCCCGGCCCCGCGGCCTTGGTTTATGGCTGGGTGTTGGGGGGGTCGCGGCTACTTGACCGTCAGGTGGCCGCTGTCGCTGCGGCCCCAGACGTCGGGCAGGTAGGCCAGGTGGACGCTGGCCGGCAGCACGGTGTAGTCGCCGGGTGTGGTGGCCCGCGCCAGGTAGCGGTACTCGTAGACCCCCGCTGGCAGGTACGCGGCATAGAGCACCGTGCGGTCGTCGTGCATCTCCACATTGTCGAAGAAGGTCGCCGTGGCCGCCTGCGCGTCTTTGCCCGGACCGCTATCGCCCTGGCCCGCGTCGCCGCCATACGGCGGCTGGGGATTGAGGCGCTCCGTCAGGCCCGTCGTCTGCAGGGTGCCGTCGACGGCTTCGAGGCCCGCGGGGAGCGGATCATCCGCGACCAAATAGTAGGCATCACTCGGGGCAATGACCGTGAGGCGCACCTCGACCAGGGCGCCGGCGGCCACCTGCTGGAGGGGCGCGGTCGCCTGGTCGGCGGCCTGGCCCGCGGGCACATACTCCCGCAGGATGCTCAAGCCTTCATTGCGGGCGGTGACCGCGGCGCCGGGCCGGGCATAGCTGAGGCTCAAGGTGTAGTACAGCCGGCCGCCGCTCCCCTGGCGGGTCAGGGTGACCGTGTTATCCTGGTTGATCAGCAGATCCTTGATGCTGTGTTGGAGCTCGACCGGCCCGCCGGGCGCACTCGGGCCCGGGGAGGCGCCCCAGGGCGCGTTATTGACGGTGGCCGTCCAGGTGCTCTGGCCATTCAGCTCGCCGGAGGCGGTCATATAGGCGGCCAGGGCCGCCAGGATGGTGGCCGTTTCCTGGGTGCTGAGCCAGTGGCCGGCCCGGCGATTCTCCATCAGCCAGCGCACGGCTTTGGCCACCAGCGGATCGGTCTTCTCCTGGGCCAGCAGCCCCTGGACGACGAGCGCCGTGGTGCGGGCATCGCTGTCCATATCGACGTAGGCTTCGGGCGTCCGGCCGTTCGGCTCTTCCCAGTGGGCGGTGGTCGTCGTCTGCCGGGCCGCCCCGGCCAGGTCGGTCAGCAGCGTGCGGGCATCCGCGGCCGCGCCGAGCCGCTGGAAAGCGAGGGCCAGGTAGGCGCGCCCGTAGAGGGCCAGGCTGGGCGTGCGGACGGCGAGCGCGCGGGCCAGGGCGAGGTCGGCCTTGCCGTTCTCCGCCAGGACGAAGAGGACATAGGCGCGCGTGTTGAAGCGCGGCGGGGCGCCCCGGGCATCTGCCGGGCCGCTGGAGAGCCACTTTTGCAGATAGGTGGCGGCGTTATCGACGACCGGCTGGCTGACCGGGTAGCCGGCAGCGCGGGCCGTGGTCAGCCCTTCCAGCGCATAGGCCGTGAGGTAGGGATCGCTGGGGACGCTGTCGAACCAGCCCCAGCCGCCATCGTAGTGCTGATCGCGGTAGAGGCGGGCGACCGAGCGATTCACCAGCGGCGGCACCGCGGCGCTATAGGTCGTGGTCAGCCCGGCCGTTGCGTAGGCCTGGGACAGCTGTAACAACGGCAGGAAGCGGCTGACCGTCTGCTCGATGTTATCGTATTGCTCATCCTGGACATACTGGACCGCTTCGGCGGCGCCGGCCGCCAGCGAGGGGGTCACGGCGAGCTGGAGCGCGCCCTGGCCCGGGTCGACTCCATGCGGCAGGAATACATGCTCCGTGACGGTGCTGTCGGGACCCACATCGCCGCTGGTGGTCACGACCTCGGGCGCGAGCGGCGGTTTCACCGGCAAGAGCACCTCGACCGAATCGCCGCTGACGGTTGTGCTGCCGCAGGTGGCCGCCCCGACGGTGAAGTCGAGGCGCGTCGTGGCTTCCTGGCCCGCGGTGATCTGCCAACTCACCACTTTCTCACCGTCGAGATGCACACGTTGGGTGGCGGCGGGGCCCCCGGCCACGAAGGTCGCGCCCGCGAGGACGAGGGTCACGTCGACATCGGCCTGGCAGCTGCTATGGTTCTCGATGATCACGGCCGGCTCGACGCGGTCCCCGCCGACGAGGAAGCGGGGCACGCGGGGGCGCAGCAGCACGGGCCGGCTGGACACCACCTCGTTCGTGGCTTGGCCGACGCGGGTGTCGGCGGTGACGGCCAGGGCCGTGAGCCGCCAGGTCGTCAGGTTATCGGGCAGCGTCACGACGACCACCGCCTGGCCGCGGGCGTCGGTGGTCACCTGCGCGCGCCAGTAAGCGGTGTCGCTGAACTGGCTGCGCACGAAGTCGGCGCCGCCGGCGCCGCCGCCGCCCCCTTTGCCGCCCGAGGCGCGGGCGGTGGCCACCTGGTCGGCCAGGAAGAGGAGGCTGCTCGCCGTGTTGAGATCCAGCCCGCGCACGCCGTAGAAACTATCCATCAAGGTAGGCGTCGTGTCGCCGGCCAGGGAAAAGATCGCTTTGTCGACCAGCGCGAGCGATAGCTCGGCGGCCACCGGGGCCCCCGCCGCATCCCGTGTGGTGATCGTATAGGTCACGCTATCGCGGGGATGCACGGCGCTGCTGCTCGGCGTGATCGTGACGGTCAGCTGCTTTTGCGCGGCAGACACCGGCAGGGCCAGGTAGCCCTGGCGAAAGCCCGGCATGGCGTTGAGACTCCCCGGGGGCGCGACCATGCTCAGGCTCAGGTAGACGTTGGGCAGATAGCCGTCGTCGATCGGCAGGTCGATGACCGGCGAGGGGCCCCGCAGATCGACCAGGCGATGGCTCAGGATATGGCCGCGCTCCACGGTCAGCAGGCCGGTGGCCTGGGCGAAGGGCGAGGTGACCAGGATATGGGCCACATCCCCCGGCTGGTAGCTCGTCTTGTCGGCGACCAGGCTGACGATGCTGTCGTTCGTCTGGCGCCAGGCCACCGGGCCCGGGCTGGTGGCCGCGGTAATGTACGCGTAGGTGGCCGAGCTCACGACGTTACCGGCCGCGTCGCGGCCTTCCACGGCGATGCGGTACTCGCCGGCCGCGGCGGGCGTAAAGCTGGCCTGGGCGTGCCCTTGCGCGTCGGTCGTGACCGCGCTGCTGGTGAGCAAGGTATCACGGGGTTTCCAGGTGGGCCGGTCCAGGCCCGTTTCGTCTTTTTCGGTCGTCTGCTCCCACTCCCGGCGATAGAAGGTCAGGGCCAGGGCCGCGTGGGGGAAGCGGTCGCCGCCGGCGGCCAGGGTCTGCACCTCGACGCTGAGCGGTTGGCCGGCCGTGCCCAGATAACTGGTCGGGTGCAGCCCGGCATAGTACTGGGCTTTATGCACAATGACCTGGGTGTTGCTGCTGACGGCCTGGTTCGCGCTATCCTGCACGGTGGCCTCGATCGTCTCGACCTGGCTGAGCGGGTCCGTGCTGACGTCGGCCGGCAGCTGGAGGGTGACCTGGCCGGCCGCATTGCTGGTCGCCGTGGTCTCGTTGCGCTTCGCGCCCTGGAAGCTGTTGCGCCGGTCGGCGAGGGGCTCGGGGTCCTGGAAGTCATACCAGGCGCCGGTCACCGGGTCCGTCCAGGTAAAGAGATAATCCTGAGTCAGCACCCGCACCGTCAGGCTCGCCCCCGCCACGGGACCGCCGAAGAAGTAACTGGCCCCCGCCGTGGCCGCGATCGACTCGCCATTGACATAACTCTTCTTGTCGGTGATCACGTCGACCAGGTACTCGGGCTTGCGATATTCCTGCACGTCGAAGGCGGCGCCATCGGCGCAGTTGCCGGTGTCGTTCGGGCACTTATAGGTGAGGTAATACGTGCCGAGGGGGGCGTAATCGGGCAGGGCGTATTGGCCGGCAAAGCTGCCATAGGGCGACAGGGCCAGGGTGGCACTATAGACCGGGCGGCCCTGGTTATCGTTCACCGTCACATCCACCGGGTGGGTGGGGACGCTGTAGTGCCCATCGTCGTCGTCGCGCAAGATGCCCTTGAAATAGACCATCTGCCCCGGCCGGTAGATCGCCCGGTCCGTATAGATCGCCTGGCCGCTGTTATACTTGCGGTCCTTGAAATTGAGATTGAAGTTCCAGGGTCCGATGTTCTCGTTCCACCAGGAGGCGACGACCGCCGCGTCGCCGGCGTCGTCGAGGATGGCGACGGGCTGGCTATTGAACTTGTTCCAGTCGGCCAGGATGTGGCCCAGGCCGTCGGCGTCGGTGACGGCGGTCCCGACCGGCTGACCGCCGGCCAGGACGCGGACCTGCCGCCCGGCCAGCGGCTTCGCGCTGCCCATATCGACGGCCCAGATCCAGGCTTCGCCCGGCCCCTGCTTCATAATCAGCCCGGCGTTACCCACGACCAGGGCCGTGCCGTTGATCGTGCCGGGGCTGTTCGCGGTTTGCGGGGTGGAGACGCGCAGGTAGTAAAAGCCTGGCGGCAGGCGATCGCCCTGGCCGTCCAGCGACACGACCGGGTTCATCGTCGCGATCTGGTCGAGTTGATAGGTGGCCGGGATGTCCCAGGTGCGGGCGACGGCGGTGCGGGGCTGGTATTCCGCGCGGCGCTCAGGGGTGAGGGTCATATAGCTGGCCAGCTCGGCGCCGCTGAGCTTCCAGAGGCGCATGCGCAGGAAGCCGTCGACGTTGACGGCGCTGACAAAGACGCGGGTCGGCAAGCCGGCGTAATAGTTGACCATGCCGTCGTTGCTCAGGGCGTGGGCATCAGGAGTCCGGCGGGCCGTGCGGAAATGCCAGGTGTAGGCCGGCACGGGCTGGCCGTCGCGGTCCTGGTAGCCGGCGCCCGCGCCCACGGTGACGGTATAGTCGGTCGAGGGCGCCAGCGGGGCGAAGATATTGAGGGTGGCGCCCTGGTCATAGGAATAGGCGTTCAGGCCCTGGACCGGCGGATCGACGCGCAGCCCGGCCTTCAGCTCGGCGTCTGTGTTGCTGACGGGTGCGCTGTAATGCACGATCAGCTCGTTGCCGAGCGCCACGTCCGTCGCCCCATCGGCGGGGGTCGTGTCGGCGATCCGGGGCCGCGGGCTGGTGCGGAAGCCCCAGGTATAGGGCGCCGCCAGCGCCAGGCTGCCGGTGGCCGGCTTGACGCCCGCCAGGGTGGCCTGGATCGGGGTATCGGCGGGCAAGGGCGCGCGGAGCGTATAGGTAAAGACTCGGCTGTCCGGCGCCCAGGTGAAAGTGCCGGGGGCCGCCGGCGCCAGGCTAAAGCCGGCCTGGGCCGAGGCGTGGTCGACCGGCTCGTTAAAGGTGACGACGATCGGATCGCGGCGGCCGGCGAACTGCGTATCCGTCTCCGGCTGCGTGGCGGCAATGGCTGGGCGTAGAGTCGTAAAGCTGAACTGGTAATCCCGATCCAGGGAGCCGCCGGTATAGTCGGCGAGCCCCTGAGCGACCGCGACCTGGTACTCGGTGGCCGGCTGCAAGGTCGCCGCCCGATAGGCCAGGGTGGTGCTGCCCAGCCATTGCCAATGGCCGCCGGGGTCGGGTTGGATGTGGACATGGGCGCTGGGATCGGGCGCACTGTCGAGTGCCGCCAGGGCCGCCATGGGCCGGCTGAACTGGAGGGTCACCAGCGTGTCGGTGGGCACGTTGGCGGCGCCCGCGGGGGGCACACTCCGGTAGAGGGCGGGCAGCCCGGTGGTCTGAAAGCTGGTGCGGGCCGGGGCCGCCAGGTTGCGCAAGAGCGGGCTGCTGGCGCCCGTGCCGATTTCCACGGTATAGGTGACCCCGCGCTGGTAGCCGGGCTGCGGCCGGAAGATCAGGGTAGTGCCCTCCCAGGTGAAGGTGCCCGGCGCCGGCGGGTCGATGCGCAGTGCGCTGCGCACGCTGTCGGGGTTCATCGGCATATTGAACGCGATACTGATCGGCGCATCGCCCGCGACATCGCGGCTCCCTGGCGGCGGGAAGATGCCCAGCACCTGGGGCGGATCGGTGCTCCAGCCCGCATTGGCCATCCAGGCGGTGCCCGCGGCCGCGGCGGCGCCCAGGCCGAGCAGGAGCAGCAAGAGGATCGGGAGCCAGCGGCGCCGGCGGGGGGCCGGGGGCGGGGCGCCGGCCGGTCGAGGTGTGGTCTGGTCAGGTCCCGCGCCGGGGACCGGCGCGGGCGGCGGGCGGCTACTCATCGCCAGACTCCTTCATGCGGGACTAGGGGGCCGGATAGCTCGGCTGGGCGAGTGGCCCGATGCAGTCGCGCGGCCAATAACAGAACCAGGCGCGCCCGATGACGCTACTGGTCACGATCGGGCCAAAGACATGGGAATCGTCACTGCTGTTGCGGTTATCGCCGAGGACGAAGAGATGGTCGGCCGGCACCGTGGGGTCGGTGC
>DATGEF010000286.1:0-3424 GCA_035310405.1 Chloroflexia bacterium
GGTAGCCGTTCAGGGCCACGCTTTCCTGGTAGGTGTACGGCCCCCGCCAGGCGTCGAGAAACCGGCCGGCCACGCTAAAGCCGGTCTCGGTAAAGAAATTGGAGTCCTGCGCGCCGGGGGGCGGGTGGCCCCATGGCAACACCGAGATCCCGAGCGCGGCCACCAGGGCCAGGTAGATCAGCGGCCGGCCGGCCGGTAGGTTACGCATAGTCGTCAGACGAGTAGGCAGTAGGCAGTAAGCAGTAGGCAGACGAGTAGGCAGTAGGCAGTAGGCAGTAGGCAGTGACGGGGAAATTTCGTGGCTACCTGCATGCAAGCTGCGTCCTTTTGCTTTAATATATCCATAGCAGCCATTATATGCAAGGCCGTACACTAAACACTACCTACCGTCGACGAACCGAGGTCGCCAACATGTGCCAATCAGCCCATCGAACCCCTGCCGCCCGCCGCTGGCCGCCTCGTCGTACTGCCTACTGCCTACTGCCTACTCGTCTGACTGCCTACTGCCTACTGCCTACTGCCTACTGATTCAAGGAGGAACACCCCGATGGCATTGATCATTCGAGAGGCCGATGTGGAGCGCTTGGTGACGATGCGCGAGATGGTGGCGGCCCTGGAGACCGCCTTCCATGAGCAGGGCCTCGGCGCGGCGACCAACGAGCCCCGGCGGCGCGTACGCACGCCGGGGGGCGGCATCCTGCACCTGCTGGGCGGCGCCCTGCCCGGGCAGGGCGTGATCGGCTTCAAAGCCTACACCAGCTTTCGCCCGAAGACCCGCTTCCTCGTCACCCTCTACGACAGCAACGACGGCCATTTGCTGGCCCTGATCGAGTCCGATCGCCTCGGCCAGCTGCGCACCGGGGCGGCCACCGGCGTGGCCACGAAGTATATGGCCCGGACGGGCAAACCCGGCCAGCCGTTCACCCTCGGCTGCTTTGGCGCCGGCTACCAGGCGCGCACCCAGGTCGAGGCTGTCTGCGCCGTGCGGCCCGTGGGCCGCTTGCGGGTCTATAGCCCCACGGCGGCCAGCCGGGAAGCGTTCGCCGCCGAGATGGGCGCGGCGCTGGGCATCCAGGCCGAGGCCGTAGCGACCCCCGAGGCCGTGGCCGAGGATGCCGATATCCTCGTCACCGCGACCACCGCGCGGGAGCCCGTCTTGCGCGCCCGCTGGCTGGCCCCGGGCGTCCACCTCAACGCGGCCGGCGCCAACATGCTCCTGCGGCGGGAGCTCGACGACACCATCATCCGCTGGGCCGGGCGCATCGCCGTCGACTCGATCGACCAGGCGCAACTGGAGGCGTCCGACCTGATCAGCCCGCGCGAACAGGGCCTGCTCTATTGGGAGCGGCTCGTCGAACTGCGCCAGATTGTCGCCGGGCAGGTCGTCGGGCGCAGCAACGACGAGGAGATCACCGTCTTCAAGTCGCTCGGCATCGGCCTGGAGGATGTGGCGGCCGGCGCCCTGGCCTACCGCAAGGCCCTCGCCGCCGGCGCCGGCGAAACCATCGCCCTGTTGGACTGATCAGCACTCACCGCTGGAAGGCCCGGGCGAAAAACTCGGCCATGCGCGCGAACAGGATCTGCTGGTTGGCGGGGCGAGCAATGCCGTGCCCCTCGTCCGCGAAGATCAGCTCTTCATAGGGCACCGCCGCGGCGTCGAGCGCGGCGCGGACGGCCCGCACATTCTCGGGCGTGACATTCGGGTCCTGCGCCCCTTGCACAATTAGTAGCCGGCCCTGGATGTTGCGGACAAAGTGGATCGGCGAGCGCTCATAGTAGCGCGCGGGCACCTGGTCCGGGCGCCCGCCCAGCATCTCTTCGCTATAGGGCCGCAGATCGGGCCGCGTCGTCTCATAGTCGACCACCAGGTCGGTCATGCCGCAGATGGGGACGGCGGCCGCCACCAGCGCGGGCGGGCACTGGGTAATGGCACACCAGGATGAGTAGCCGCCATACGAGGTGCCGGTCACCCCGACCTGGCCCGGCGTGGCGATCCCGGCGGCGATCAGGGCCTCGATGCCCGTGCGGATATCGGCCTGCTCCCGCCCCCCCCAGCCGTCCTCTTTGATCGCCTCGCGAAAGGGCAGCGTGAAGCCGGTGCTGCCCCGATAGTTGGGGTCGAGCACGTGGAAACCCTGGGCGACGAAGAACTGGATCTGGGTGTTCAGGGCGTTCAGGCTGACGGCCGTCGGGCCGCCATGGACATGGACGATGGTGCCGCGCGCGGGCGTCCGGGCGCGGTACAGCCAGCCCTGGATCTCCAGGCCGTCGATCGAGCGCCAGCGGAAGGACTCGGCGGGCGCCAGGTCGGCCGGCCGGAGCGCGGTCCGCTCCCAGATGCGGGTGAGGCTCACAAAGCCGGCGGGATCACGGCCGGCCAGGGAGAAGCGCACCAGGTCAGCCGGCTGTTGCGCGCTGGCATAGAGCCCGGCCCACTGATCGCCGCCCAGGGGGTGGAGCGGGGTCAGGTTGCCGGGCACCGCGGGCAGGCGAGTCTCCCGGCCGGTGCCCACGTCCAGCAACGCCGCCTGGATGCGGGCCTCCCGCAGCTCCACCAGGACCACCACCGCGCCGTCGGTGCCGGGGGGCACGAACGCGCGCTCCAGATTGCGGGCGGGGTCGTCGATCAGCCACTGCACCGCGCCGCCCGCCCGCTCCCAGATGCCGACTCGGCGATGAGTCGGGGTCTCGGCCAGCACGAGCACGCGCTGCCCATCGGGGAACCAGGACGCCGCCGTTTTCACCTGCGGGCCAAAATTCAGGATCTCGCGATCTTCCCGCCCGTCGACGTCGACCAGCCAGACCTGGCTGCCGGCCGGATCCAGGTCCTGGCGCTGATAGAGGAGCTGGGTGCCGGGCTCGTTCAGCTGGGGATTCGGCCGGCCGGCTTTCTGGGGCCGAGCCAGGACGCGGCGCTCCCCCGTCTCCAGATCCTGCCGGTAGATCCAGGTGGGCTCGATTTCGGCGCCGGTAGCCACGTCGAAGTTCGCCCCGTAGATCAGCCAGCGGCCGTTCGGATGGAGCTGCCCCCCGCGCAAGAAATAGGGCGGATGGGCCTCCGTCAGCGGCACCATGACCCCGGGCTGGGCCCGGGCGACGCGGAAGAGCCGGGCGCGCTCGTCGCCGTCATGGTCCTGCGCCACCAGCAGCGCCTGGCTATCGGGCGTCCAGGACACGACCAGGGTATTCTCGGCCGTTTCCGTCAGGCGCACCGGCGGCGCCGTGCCATCCGTCGGCGCGACATAGACATCCGCGCCGGGCCCGGTCCGAAACCAGCTCCAGGCGGCCCATTGCCCGTCGCGCGAGATCGTGGCCGTCGCCAGCCCGGGCAGAGTCAGCAGCGCTTCCAGATAATGGTCAGGGGTCACGGCAGGTCCTTTCGCTAGGGGGTCTGGGGGCGCGCCGGGGCGGCCCCGCGATGCTC
>DATGEF010000287.1:0-2318 GCA_035310405.1 Chloroflexia bacterium
GGCGGGTATTTGGGGCGCAAAGGGGATGCTCCGCCGGGGCCGATGGTGCTCTGGCGCGGGTTCCAGCGGCTGCGCGATCTCACCAGCATGTACCGTATCTTGCGCGGCCCTCCACCCCTCCCAGATGTGATAAACGATTAGATTTATAGGGGGTGGGTGACTGACTGACCGACCGGGACCAACGGCGGGCTGAGTGCGGAAGGCGGAGTGCTGACCCTCGGCTCGATTTTGGATGGGGGATGGGGGATGGGGAGACGCGGGACCCAGGCCCAGGAACCAATGTCCAGCCAACTCAAAACTCAAAACTCAAAACTCAAAACTCGTCCCGCCGCCGGTCACCGAGTGTCCCGAGTGTGGGGTCTGGGACTGGCGCTGGTGGGCGGCGACGGCCCGGCAGGGGGGCTGGGTCTGTGGCTGCCAGGCGCCCGAGCTGCCACGGGCGAGCGGCGCGGCCGCGCTGCCCCATCCCTAACCTGCGAGAAGGCCCGGCGGCTGAAGCCGCGGCAACGCCGGACCACGCCCGCCTACGCGGGCTCGACGGGGCGGGCGGGTGGAGTGTGGCCCGCTGTCGGGCGGCGCACGGCGGGTGGAGTGTGGCCCGCCGTCGGTAGGAGCGGGCTCTGCCCCGCGATGGGGAGGCGCGCGCCTGATTGCCGGCCATGCCTCGGCCGGCCCTGGACGCCACCCAGCCATCAGGGTGTTGCCCAGCCGCATCCTGGGGCGACAGCGCGGGACAGAGCCCGCTCCCACAGTCCGAGGAGGTGCCGCATGGAGACGAGCGGTCAGCCGTCAGCGGTCAGCCGTCAGCACTTGGCACTCGTGGCCGGCGTGGTCAAGGGCAGCGATCTGCTTCCAGTAGAAGGTGGGGGCCGGCGGCGCGCGGTGCTGGCGGGGTGGGCGAGCGCGTGCGGACCGCGGCGGGCACCTGGCGGGGCCGCACGGCCGTGAGGCGGGCCGGGAAGGTATGGTACAATGGGCACAGTCCAGCCATCGTAGCGCTCCTGCTCTAGTCGGCCCAAAGCCAACATTCATGAATCGGCAAGGAGAGGAATCATGAAATTATTGCTCACCTCGGCGGGCATCAGCAACGATAGCATTCGTCACGCGCTGGTGGATCTGCTGGGTAAACCCATCGCCGAGTCCAGCGCCCTGTGCATTCCCACCGCGCTCTACCCCTTCCCCGGCGGGCCGGCCATGGCCTACCGGTTCCTCAGCGGCCAGACCGCCAACCCCCTGTGCGCATTGGGGTGGCAGTCGTTGGGCGTGCTGGAACTCACGGCCCTCCCCAGCATCAAAGCCGAGTATTGGATCGCGGCGGTCCAGGAGACGGACGCCCTATTGGTGTATGGCGGCGATGTTCTGTATCTGGGCCGCTGGATGCGGGAGTCCGGGCTGGCCGCCCTCCTGCCGGCGCTGCGCGCGACCGTCTATGTGGGGGTGAGCGCCGGCAGTATGGTGACCGCCCCGATTTTCGGCGAGACGTACGACGACCCGCAGAGGCCCTTCGTCATCGCGACGGGGCTGGGCCTGGTGGACTTTGCGTTGCTGCCGCACCTGGATCACGTGGAGCACCCCGAAAGTTCCACGGCCAACGTAGCACGAATGGCCGCCGCCGTCCCCGTGCCGCTGTACGCGATCGACGATGCGACCGCGATCAAAGTGACCGACGGGACCGTCGAAGTGGTCTCCGAAGGCCATTGGCAACGGTTTACGCCCTGACAGGGGGGCTGGGGGTTGGGGGCTAGGGGTTGGGAGACGACGCGATGCGGGGGTCGGGCGCCCGCCCGCCCGCTTCGTCATCTCTGCCGATGGTATCCTGCCGACGGCCGACTCGTCCGTCCAACCCCCACCCCAACCCCCAACCCCCAACCCCCAACCCCCAACCCCCGACCCCTCGCTTGGCGGCACACTTGACACCACCGGGGCCCGCGTGTAAAGTAGCGGCACCATGAATCCCGAGCCTGCCTACCAGGAAGCCCTCCAGGCCGCCTTGTTGGCCGCCTTTCCCACCCGGGCGGAGCTGGCCGCGATGGTCCAATTTGGCCTGGGCCAGAACCTGCCGACCATTGCCGAGGGGGCCAACCTCGCCGAGGCGGTGGCCCAGCTATGCACCTGGGCGGAAGACCAGGCCGGCCTGGCCGCGCTGGTCGCCGCCGCCCGGCAGGCCAACCCGACCAATGCGCGCCTGGCGACCGTGGCCAGCCAGTATGACTGGGCCGCCCTCGACCGCCAGCGCTGGGCGCCGCCGCGCTGCCCCTATCCCGGTATGCGCCCCTTTACCGCCGCCGACGCCCCTGACTTTTATGGGCGCGCCGCCG
>DATGEF010000288.1:0-8160 GCA_035310405.1 Chloroflexia bacterium
TTTCATCATCATCCATGACACCGAGGGCAGCTACCAGTCGGCCATCAGTTGGTTCCAGAATGCCAGCTCGGGCGTGAGCGCGCATTACGTCATCCGCTCCAGCGACGGCGACATTACCCAGATGGTCCACAATGCCGACACGGCCTATCATGCCGGCAACTGGGACTACAATGTACGGGCCATCGGCGTCGAGCACGAAGGGTACATGAACCAGCAGGGCTGGTACACGCCGGCCCTGTACGCGGCCTCGGCGGCGCTGGTGCGCACGATGGCCGATCGCTTCAGCATCCACAAAGATCACGCGCACATCATCGGCCACTACCAGGTGCCCAACCAGATCCAGCCGCCGCATGTCGACCCAGGGCCGAACTGGGATTGGGCCGGGTACCTGGCGCTGGTGCGCAACGACGCAGCCGTCGTCGCCCGCGTGCGCAATATCGACGGCGGCTTTGACGCCAGTCCGGGAATCATCGACGCGGCCCATGGCTGGAGCATTTATAATGGGGGCTGGAACGGCGGCCAGGCCTACCGGGCGCTCTCGACCACCGGGGCCGCGACGAATATGGCGACCTGGACGGCGACGTTGCCGGCCGCCGGGCTCTACGACGTCTACGCCTATATCCCCTGGGTCGACAACGGCCGGGCCGAGACCAGCAGCGCGCGCTATACGCTGAACACGCCCGGCGGCGCGGTGACGGTCACGCTCGACCAGAAGGCGCTGACGGACGCCGGAGTCCTGCAGGGCAACCTGGCACCCGAGGGCGAGTGGGCACACCTGGGCCGCTTTAACCTGTCCACCAGCAGCGCCGTCGCCCTGAGCAATGCCACCGGCGACAGCGCGCTCAACGTCTGGTTCGATACGCTGATGTGGATCCCGGCCGGCGCCGTGCCCTCCCCCACGCCGCCGCCAACCAACACCGCGCTGCCGACCCATACGCCGACCCGGGTCCCCACCGCGACTCCCTCGTCGACGGCGACCCCGGTGCCGACCGACCCGCCGACCGCCACCTGGACGCCGGGCCCCTGCGGCATGAGCTTCAGCGACCTGCCGGACACGAACTGGGCGTACCCGTATGTCAGCTATCTCTACTGCTCCGGGATCATCTCCGGCTATGGCGACGGCACCTTTCGGGGCGGGGCCGGCGCGAACCGCGGCCAGCTGACCAAGATGCTCGCGCTCGGCATGGGCTGGGCCATCCCGACGCCGGAGGTCCCCAGCTTCGTCGATGTGCCCCTCACGTCCCCCTACTTCTATTATGTCGAAGACGCCTATGCCCATGGGGCCGTCTCGGGTTATGCGGACGGCACCTTCCGGCCGTATGCCGGCATCACGCGCGCCCAACTCAGCAAGATGATCGTCAGCGCGAAGGGCTGGCCGCTCCAGACGCCCGACCCCCCCTCCTTTGTCGACGTGCCGCCCACCTACTGGGCGTTCAGCTTTATCGAGACTGCCCATGCCCAGGGCATCGTCGGCGGCTACGCGGACGGCACCTTCCGGCCCGGGAATCCGACCACCCGGGCGCAGCTGGCCAAAATGTTGAGCACGGCGCTGCAATCGCCCAACCCGACGACGCCCACTGCCACCGTGGCGCCGAGCCCCAGCGCCACGGACACCACGGGGCCGGCGACCAGTACCAGCACGAGCACCAGCACGCCGGTGACGACGACGGTGACGGTGACGGCCACGAGCACGCCGTAAGCACCACAACCGGAAACCCCCGGCTAAGAGCCTATCCGAATAACGAGTTTGTTAGCCTAATATTAGCCCTAATTTCGGTTATTCGGATAGGCTCTTAGAGCCGCACTTAAGCCTCAAGCCCATGGTTCGATTTCGTCTTCAGCCAGCGTCAATACGTCGATAGTGTTGCCATGGGCATCGAAGAACTCAACCTCATAGCCTGGTCCCTTCACATCGTGGACATCAACGATCGTCCCTCGGTCTCTGATTGTAACCGCCCTCGGAACATCGAGTTGGGTGAACGGATGGTCGGAGATTGCCAGTCGGTTGTGCTTCAACCGAACCTGCTGGTATTCCTCGAATCGTGCGTACTGTGCCACAGGGTAACCACCTCCGTGCAACTATCGTCAGACCACGCCAATAACCAGGCTTGCGTGGAGTGCGCCCACTACTTCGCAGGTCATAGTTTCGCTGATGGTACGGTTCCGACCGCCCAGTTGGCCGTCATCGCATATGGCAACATCCCGGGGAACATTTTGTGCTGCATGCCCGGCCAGAATACCCAACCTCATGCGACAAAGGAGTTGCCTAATTATGTCAAGTAATGATCCGAACCAGGGTGGTCCCCGGGCGGCCTGGCCGGCGGGCCGGCGGCCGCGTGTGCTGGTGACGCAGGCCGTGCCGCAGGTCGCGCTGGATCTGCTCCAGACCTTTGCGGATGTGGATGCGAACCCAGATGAGGGCGTGATCTGGAGCCCCGACGAACTGCGCGCCCACCTGCCCGGCCACGATGGGCTCTACTGCCTGCTGACTGATACGATCGACGCGGCGGTCATGGACGCCCTGCCCGAACTACGGGTGATCGCCAATATGGCCGTCGGCTTCAATAATGTCGACGTCGAGGAGGCCACGCGGCGGGGCATCGCGGTGACGAATACACCGGGCGTGCTGACGGATACGACCGCCGATTTCGCCTGGGCACTGCTGATGGCCGCGGCGCGCCGGGTGGCCGAGGCGGACCGCTTCACCCGGGCCGGCAAATTCCATGGCTGGGGCCCGCTAATGCTGCTGGGCGGCGACGTGGCCGGGCGGACGCTCGGGGTGGTGGGCTTTGGCCGGATCGGGCAGGCCCTGGCCCGGCGGGCGCGCGGCTTCGCTATGCCGGTGCTCTATTATGATCTCCATCCGGTGGATACGGCCCTGGAACAGGAGCTTCACGCCACTTTCAGCTCCCTGGACGACCTGCTGGCCCAGGCCGACTTCGTGAGCCTGCATGTCAACTACACGCCGGAGACTCACCATCTGCTGAGCCACGCACAGTTCGCCCGCATGAAGCGGACGGCCTATGTGATCAACACGGCCCGGGGGCCGGTGATCGACGAAGCCGCGCTGGCCGAGGCCTTGCGCACACAGCAAATCGCCGGCGCCGGCCTCGACGTCTACGAGCAGGAGCCCGCGGTCCATCCGGGGCTGCTGGCCCTGGAGAACGTGGTGCTGGCCCCGCATATCGCCAGCGCGACGATCGACACCCGCAATGCCATGGCGACAATGGCCGCGCAGAACATCCAGGCGGTCTTCGCGAACCGCCGCCCGCCGAACCTGGTCAACCCGGCGGTCTGGCCGGCGGGGTAATGGCAGGTTAAGCGGTCAGCAGTCAGCAATGTGCTACGCACCGCTTCGCGATCAGCGGTCAGCACATGGCACTCAGGACTTGCCGCTGCGAGTCCGATTCACGTAGCGTGTATGGCCCGCGAGTGTTGCCGTCTGGCGGGTGAAGTGGCGGGCGGCGACCGGCCAGAGCAGATGGTGGAACCGCCGCGGATGATACCAGCGGCCGGTGAGGGCGTTCAGGTCGGGGCTGCGCGTAAAATGGCGGATCAGGGCGGCGAAGCCAGCGGCCGGCATGCGGTCGTACAGCCAGCGATTGACGAGCGAGGCGCGCACCAGCGGGCGTAACTCAGCGTCGGCCAGCGCTTGCCAATCGCGGCCTGTGAGCACCGCCTGCGCCGCCAGGTAGCCCGAGAGCAAGGCGTAACGGATTCCGAAACCCCAGAGGAAATCCTGGTAGCCCCCGGCCTCACCGATGACGAAATCCCGGCGGCCATGCCAGAAGGCCGCCAGGTCGCCCCCACTGCCCCCGGCCCGATGGCGGTCCCGGATATCGAGCGCCGTGTGGCGGCGAAAGGCCGCGACGGCCCGTTCCAGCAAGGCGTTGGCCTCGTGCCGGGCTTCGGTCAGCAGCACCGCCAGGGTGCCCTCGCCCTCGACAATGGCCAGGTACGCATAGGCGCGCGGGGCGATCGTCATATCGATCAGGCCGCAAATCCAGTCGGGATGGTCGGTACGGAAGGTGAAGCCGGCCGAAATAAAGCGCGACCCCTGGCCGAACGTGCCGCCGGCCCAGATATCGGCCTGGGCCGGCGGACAAACGCTATGGTAGGCGATGGGGATGCCCGCCGCTTCGGCCTGCGCCTGCAGGCCATGCTCCAGGCCCCCGGCGACGGCGCCGCGTTTGATCAAATAGAAGAAAGGGCGGGGCGTTCGGACATCGTGCCGGCGCCCATAGGGATCGATCACCGAAAAGGTGCTCCGGCCTGTGTGGCGGAAACGATCGGGATCGATCCCGATCCGGGCCAGGAAGGCCGGGACATCCTCAGCCGACGTCCAGTTCTCAATCGCATCCCAATCGGGGAAGCGATGCGCTCCAGATGCCGCGCCCCGGTCGACGACGCGGACGGCGCGGCCCGCGCGATGTAAGCTGATGGCGGCCGTCAACCCCGCCACCCCGGCGCCGGCGATCACGATTTCCTGTGCCATGCGGCGGCCCTCCAATACTGGCCCTCTAGTTGCGCGATGTGGCTAGTTATGATATGGTAAAGCTGGGCCACGGGGTTACCTCCGCCGTTCTCGTCCCTGTCCAACCAGGCCCCTCCCTATCCGCGACCCTGTCTTAGTGGAGGTCCTGGTCGATGCAACCTGCTCCCGCACCTGGCGTGCGCACGATTTCGCGGGGTATTCGGCGGCTCACCCTGGTGATCAGCGGGCTGGCCCTGGTCGTCGGACCCTTACTCTATGTGCTCCCCGACAATACGGATACCCTGTTCGCCTGGACCATCCAACCCCCCCTGACCGCCGCGTTCCTCGGCGGGACCTATTGCACCGCCCTGGCGATCGAGATCCTGGCGGCGCGCCAGCGGATCTGGGCACTGGCGCGGGTCTTCTTCCCCGGCATGCTGACCTTCACCCTGACCATGTTGATCGCTACGTTGCTACACCTCAATAAGTTTCATTTTGAGGCGCCCGGCGGCATCGCCCGATTTACAGCCTGGGCGTGGCTGATCATCTATATTCTGGCTCCACCGGTCATGGCCGGGTTGCTGTATATGCAGCTCCGGCGACCCGGCGGCGATCCCCCCCGGCGGTCCCCCCTGCCGCCCTGGTTTCGCGGCGTACTCGCCGTCCAGGCGGTGATTATGGTGGGCCTGGGGGCAGCGCTCTTCCTGGCGCCCGACGTGACGAAGGGGATTTGGCCCTGGATGCTGACCCCGCTGACGGCCCGCGCGGTGGGGGCCTGGATGCTCGGCCTGGGCGCGGCCGTCGTCCAATCCTACCGAGAAAATGACTGGGAGCGCATCCAGCTGGCGATGGTCGGCGATGTGGTCCTGGGGGTGTTGGAGCTGGGGGCGGTAGCCCGCTTCAGCAACACGGTGCCATGGGCCACGCCCAACGCCTGGGTGTATATGGGTGCCCTGGTCATCCTGGTCGCCCTCGGCGCCTATGGCCTGGCGCAGAGTCGCTCTCTGGCGATCGCGGTCCCCGCCCCGCCGGGCTAGGGCCTGTATATAGGAGACGCACCGTATGGACAGCACCACAAACAGGCCGCTAAAACCGCGGCTCCTCACCCTCGTCGCCCGCGGCCAGGCGGCCCAGCAGGCCTTCGTCGCACAACTCACGGCGGCGGAACGGGATGCGTGGGGCCAGGCCGATCACTGGTCAGCGAAAGACCATATCGCCCATCTGACGGCCTGGCGCGGCCAAGCGGTCCTCCTGCTGGCCGCCGCGGGGCGCGGCGAGCCGCCGGCGGCGTCGCCGGAGGAGGCAGCGTATAATGCCCAGGTCTTCGCCGAGCAGCGGGATCGCCCTTGGTCCGATCTGCTGGCCGACGCGGCACGAGTGGACGCCGCTTTCATCGCGGGCATCGAGAGCTGTACGGAAGTCGACTTGGCGCAGCCGGAGCGCTTTCCCTTGCGTGGGGGGCGCGCGCTCGCCATCCTGGTGTTGAGCCACGGCTACCAGCACCCGATCGAGCATTTCGCCCAGTTCTACCAGGACCGGGGCGACCTGGCCCGGGCGGCGGCCGTGCAGCAAGCGGCCGTGGCGACCATCGCCGAGATCTTTGGCGAATCCGAGGCCTGGAGCTTTGCAATCTACAACCTGGGCTGCTTCTACGCCAAGACCGGCCAGGCGCGCCTGGCATTGGACGCGGTGGGGCAGGCCCTGGCGGTAAACCCCGGCCTCCGCGAGTGGGCCGGCCAGGACTCCGATCTGGTCTCGCTGCACGACGACCCGGCGTTCCAGGCCCTGGTCGGCGCGGAGGGAGACTCACTGCGCTAGAGGAAGCCCTTGCGCAGCCTGCATGGGGCAAAGCAAGCCGTGCGGCAGGGCCGCAGAAAGGAAGGGCGGGGCCGTGGCCGACCAAGAAGTCTTGTCGAGCTATGCGGAGGGGCAGCGCGATTTCGCCAATGCCCCCTTGCGGGATGCCGAATGGAGCGGGGTCGATTTGAGCGGGGCCAACTTGAGCGGCGCCGACCTGACCTATGCCGATCTCAGCGACGCCACCTTCACGGGGACGAACTTCTCCCAGGCCACGTTGCGGTTGGTGACCTTCACGCGCTCCCGGTTGCAACTGGCGCAGTTCGTCCAGAGCCGGCTGGTCGAGGCCGACTTACGCGACGCCGATGTGCGCGGCGCCGATTTCCGCGGCGCCGATTTGAGCAAAGCGCAGTTCAAGGGGGCGTACGTCGACGGGGCCGAGTTCCAGGGCGCGCTGGGGGCGAATCTGGCCGGGACCCTGGGCACCCCGCGCAGCCTGCCCTGATCGCCCGCGCCGCACGCGGCTCCACATGACGCAAAAGTGCCCGCGAAAGACCGTGCCCGCCGGGTCCAAGCGAACACGGATCTATGTATTGTAGACGGCAAAGAGTTCGTCATCCGCGGCGTTCTCCCCCTACCTATCCGGGATGCGGCCGCCGATCCTGACCCGGAATTCCGCTGGGGAGTGTGGGTGCTCGTGGATCGCCAGCACTTCGAGCGCTACTTGGAGCTCTGGAATGTCGATCATATTCCCGATCCGCCGTTCCCTGGGCGCCTGTCGGGCGGAATCCGGGCGTATCCCGACTCGGATCTGCTGGAGGTGCAAGTTGAGCTCCAACCGGGGAACAAGCGGCCGCGATTGCGGGTTGTGTCGGCCGAGCATGCGCTCGGCCAGGATCAGCGTGCAGGAATTCTCCTGGCCCAGGTGCATACTTTCATCGAAGCGTTCATGCCGTCCGCGCTGGGCTAGTGCCCGCTATATCCGCCCCTGCCCCGATCGGGCCGCGCCACGGGCCGACGGAAAACTTTAGCCACGTATGCAACGGTCAGCAGGTCAACAATGGTGACCCGACAACCCCCCGAGGAAACCGCCGGCTTACCCCGCAGCCTGGGCGCGGGCCTGACCCTGCGCTGGGCTACCCCCGCCGATAGCGAGGCGCTCGCCGAGTACAATGTCCGTCACCTGAGCGACCACTGGAGCGACCACCCGGCCGCGCCCAACGAAGGGCTGCGCGCCTGGACCCGCGACCTGATGAGCGGCGCCCACCCCACGACCCGCGCCGCCGACTTCACCCTCGTCGTCGACGACCACGCCGGGGGCCGGATTGTCTCCAGCCTCTGCCTGATTGCGCAGACCTGGGCCTATGCCGGCATCCCGTTCGCGGTGGGCCGTCCCGAGCTGGTCAGCACCGCCCCGGCCTATCGCCGCCGCGGGCTGGTGCGGGCGCAATTCGCGGCCATCCATGCCCGCAGCGCGGCGCGGGGCGAGCTGGTGCAGGCGATCACCGGCATCCCCTGGTACTACCGGCAGTTTGGCTATGAGTTGACCATGGCGCACGGCGGCAGCTGCCGCTGGCTGCCGTTCCGCATTCCGGCGGCCCCCACCGCCCCGCCCCCCTACCACCTGCGCCGCGCCACGGCCGCCGATCTGCCGCTGCTGGAGCGGCTGTACGCCATCCATTGTGCGCACAGCCTGGTCACGCGGCGCCGCGATGCAGCGGAAGGGCAGTACGAGCTGGGCTGGAAGCAGTTCTGGCTGGTGGAGGACCCGGGCGGGGGGCCGGTGGGCTATGCCGAGGCGCGCCCCCAGGATGGCGGCGATGAGCCGGAACTGGTGAAGACCTTCAGTGTAAACGAGCTGGCAGTACTGCCCGGCCACTCGCTGCGCG
>DATGEF010000289.1:0-6420 GCA_035310405.1 Chloroflexia bacterium
CCGCCGGCCGCCGGCGTGCAGTCCCGCTTCCTGATCCAGAATCGCACGATCCCGCGGGACCGTGTCGCCAATCTCCGGGGCCAGATCGTCTATGCCGGGCCCGATAACCGCCTCTGGACCGTGGGCCGGGACGCCAAAACGCCGCGCATCGTCCTCAGCAACCCGGCGACCGGCGAGGCCCCCGGCACGCTCGGCGACCTGAACCTCGCGCCGAACGGCCGGCGCCTGCTCTATTCGGTCGACGCCGACAGCACGACGCCGCGCCCGTTCCTGCTCGACCTCGACAACGCCACCCTCAGCCGGCAGAAATATAATGGCGCCTGGGCGCCGGACAACCGCCATATCGTCGCCTCGGACGGCACCCAGCTGGTGGTGGCCAACGTCGACGACGGCACGGTGGAAACCCTGGGCGACGGCAGCAACGCCAATTGGACGGCCACGGGCGATATTATCGCCGTGCGCCAGGGCAATATCTGGCTGATCCCCTACCCGGCCAAAAACGGCCCGGCCCGCCCCTTGACGAGCTTCCCGACCAGTGGGGACCAGGTCTGGGGCTTTGCGGGCCGGCTGCTCTATCATTACAGCAACCATATCCTGTTTGTCGGCGGGGCGCGGGATAAGCTGGGCGCCCAGGGCAACGGCCTGGCTCTCTGGTCCCTCGACGTGGCCAGCCACCACCTGACGCAGCTGGCGGTGCCGGGCGGCAACGCCATCCGCACGCTGGCGCTCTCGCCCAGCGGCACGCAGGTGGCCTGGGCGGAGCAGGCGCACAGCAGCGCCTGCGCGTCGGTCGGCTCGGTCGGCTGGATGCGGGTGGACGGCTGGGGCAAGCCGGGCGGGGTCGACCTGCCGCAGGCCGATAACAATTTCTATGTCCTGAGCGGCCTGACCTGGACGCCGGACCAGTGGCTGATCTACGCGGGCCGCCAGGCCAGCTGCGCCGGTCCCCCGCCCCCGAGCCCCGGGCCGGACAAAATCTACCTGCTCAACCCGGCCACGCCCAACGCGCCCCAATACCTGGTGGACGGCTCGGCGCCGGTCTGGATGATGCCGCTCGGGTTGGGCCAGCCCCCCCCCGGCGGGGTCACGCTCCACTAGGCCGGCCGATGCCCGAGATCCACCACACCCTGGGCACCATGGCCCTGTTCTATACCTTCATCCTGGGGGTGTGGGGCCTCGGCCTCTTCCTGCGCCGCCGAGGCCCGGACGGCAACTTCAACGGCGCCCTGGTGATCGCCCAGGGGCTGTTCGCGGTGCAGGCGGTCCTGGGGATCGTGATGGTCGTCCTCAAGCTGATGCCGGCGCAGGGCATCCATTTCCTCTACGGCGTCTGCACCTTCCTGACCCTGCCCCTGGCCTTCACGATGACGCGCGGCCGGACCGACAGCCGGACGTCGCTGATTTATGGGCTGGCCCTGATGTTCCTCTGGGGCCTCGCGCAGCGCGCCTTCGATACGGCCCTGAACCCCTGACCCGCAAGGCGCGCCCGACCCGGGGCCAACGCCCGGCGGCGTTGTCGCGGCCGGCGGGATGTGGTATAATCACGTATGGCACAATGGCGGCCTGCTGCCACCGTGGGCAGAACTGGCCGGGCACCTGGCCCGGCGGATCCCCATCCGCGTTGCGGACGACGAAAGGAGCAGGAGGCACCATGGAATTGACGGAGAAGTACACGGGCATCACCGAAGCGACCAACGATTGGGAAGCGGGCGACGCGCCCACGCCGGTGGCCCGCTTCGATTACAGCCGGGTCAGCTCCGAGGCCCCGGCGGACGACCAGCTCGCCGATGAAGCCAACAGCGATCTGGGCAACCTGGGCCGCGATGTCGAGGACCTCGGGGCCGCCAGCGTGACGCCGGGCCGGTAGCCCGGGTCGCGCCTCTCGATCGCCCTGGGTCTCCCCGGGGCGATTGCTTTTGGCCCGCGCCGCGGCTTGACACCCGCCCACCCGTGGAGTATAATAAGCCTGCGCGTGTGGGGCGAGGGCGCGCCGGTGTGAGCAGGACGGTCGCTGCCGCCCCCGGGCGACAGAGGAAAGTCCGAGCTGCACACAGCAGGGTGCCTCGCGAAAGCGGGGGCAGGTTCGGCCGCACGCCCCGAGCCTGACAGTCCAGAGCGGCGCCGGTCTCGGGCAACCGGGGCGGGCGAGAGCAACAGTGACCAGGGCCGGGCCTTCGGGTCCGGAGTGAAAAGGGCAATCCTCCCTGCAGCAATCTCCGGCCCGCCCGCACAAGTCGGCTGCTTGCCGAGTCGGGCGAAAGTCGAGAGCCGGTGCCAAGGCGACGCGGCACCCGTGGTCCCTCGGGACCGCGAGAGAGATGGCCGTCTAGAACAGAACTCGGCTTACTCGCTCGCGCCGGTGCGGCCAACCCCCATCAATGGTGGCCTTAGCTCAATGGCAGAGCACTTGATTGTGGATCAAGGGGTTGTGGGTTCGAGCCCCATAGGCCACCCTCAATTAATCCTGTAAGCAGGTAGCAGACCGGCCCGGACAGTTCGCTGTCCGGGCCGGTCTGCTACCTGGCTGCCCCCAGGGGGGCAGCTACGGGATGGGGGGGTTGTGACCGCGCGCGTCGGGAACCTATTCCGGAGGCGAGGCACCCCGGGAATCGGGGGCCACTGGCCGCCCAAGCCGCTGCTCGAATGCGGCCCAGCTCTCGAAGACCACCGGAACGCGCCGCCCGCCATTACCCCGCGGCCGCACAGCCTGGATCTCGCTCATCGCCTCATTGGGGGGTTGGCTACACACCACCCAGATGCGCACGGCGTCCGGCGGGAGGTCGGGATACTGCTGGGCAAACTCTGGGCTCGCCACATAATTCACATACGTGCCGAGCTTCTTGGTCAGCAATTGGTAGCGTCGAATCGGATCGGGCACCGTACCTGAGCACGCGGCCGGGTCTTGGGGCGGGACGCCTGGCGGCTGAAGCCGCGGCTACGAGTCCGAAGCCCGCCTGCGCGGGCTGACGGGCATCCCGCCGGGGCGGTCGCCGCAATTTGTCAGGTAGCTAAGCGTGCCTGTTAGGTTGATGCGTATAGGCTGTGTCAAAGTCGGCCCTACTGCCTGCTGGCGAGGCAATTGTCATTCTGAACCCTTCGCTACGCTCAAGGGTAAACTCCGTGCAGAATCCGTCTTTAACACATGGCGATGGACTCTTCGCGGCGCTCAGTAGGCTGTCATCCAGCAATTGGCAGGTTCCCGTAGGGTGCCGAAACGCGAATGCAACATACCCAATCGCGGATGACAGCCTACTCAGAGGGACACGATCCCGACTTTGAGACAGCCCGCCTCGCCGCCCACTACGCCCCCGCCACCGCTCAGCAATCCCCCGCCTTTGTGCATAAGCAGGGCGCACGCACCAACCGCCGGCGTCACCCTCGCCCGCGCACGGGAGAGGGCAGGGTGAGGGCCTCCTGCTGCCCGCAGCCCCCGCGCGGGGATTACGCATCTCCTGACCGTCCCGGCGTTCAACGTGGAGACCTGCTCCCAGAGTTTCAGCCCCCTTGCGGGGATTACGCCTCTCCTGACTCGGAACAAACATTTCTTGGAACGGGAACACCACCGTTTCAGCCCCCTCGCGGGGATTACGCCTCTCCTGACCCTGTCCGCGTCGATCTCCAACGTGCGCGGCTGGTGTTTCAGCCCCCGCGCGGGGATTACGCCTCTCCTGACTGTTTGCTGGCCTCGGTTCGTCTATCCAAAAAGAGTTTCAGCCCCCTTGCGGGGATTACGCCTCTCCTGACGCGGCCTGCTGAAGCGCACCGGGGCCGTGCCCAAGGTTTCAGCCCCCTTGCGGGGATTACGCCTCTCCTGACTACTCACGTGTTCGATTTCAGTGATAACTACGGCAGTTTCAGCCCCCTTGCGGGGATTACGCCTCTCCTGACATTGACCTGACGATCTGGTACTTCCCCACCTCGGAGTTTCAGCCCCCTTGCGGGGATTACGCCTCTCCCGACTTGTTCCTGATGGCAGTCCTGGCGGGTCTGACAAAGTTTCAGCCCCCTTGCGGGGATTACGCCTCTCCCGACAGCTCGGGGACCACCGACGCAAAGATTGGGCTAATAGCAGGGTTAATATTGGCGCATTTTGCGCCGGATTCCCCGAAATCGTAAAAATGTGGCATAATGGCGGTGGCAACGGTGCGGATTTTCTCGTGGGGGACCACCGCTTGAGGATTATTATGAACCATCCGATCGCGGTTGTCAATACGCTGTCCTTTGCCGAGTTGCTGGCCCGCAGCAGTCGCCGCACTCTGTTTGCCATTGCGTTTTATCAGGGCCTGCCGGTGGCCCGCCGCGCCGATCAGGCCGCGCTGGCGGCCTTGCTGACGGAGCAAGTGCCACGCAGACCCTGGCCGGCCTATTTGCGTACGCTGCGGTCCCCTGACGGGGCCGGCGGGTGGCACAGAACCGCGGAGTCGGCTATACTGCGGAGAGGCGGCGATGGGTCGCCGTTGCACGCACCCGCACGCAGCAGGAGGCATAAGCCAGGATGGGTATTCCCACGCACGAAGACGCCAGGGCCTTATTAGACCTGGTCCGCATGCGCCAGGCGGCGCCGCACCAGGAAGCCGAGACCTGGTTCATGCGCGACTTTCGGCCCGGGGCCTGGGAGGATCTGAGCCGGCACTATCCGCCCGGGAGCACCGAGCGCGCGCACCTGGAGGCCGTGCTCGGCTACTGGGAGTTGGTCGGCGCCTTGGTCGACAACGGCCTGTTGAACGAGGACCTCCTGTTCGACGTCCTGCCCAGCCTGGAGCCGATCTGGGAGCGCGTGGCGCCCTGGCTCCCCGCGGCGCGCGCGGAGCTGGGCAGCGATCTCTGGGAGAACCTCGAAATCCTGGTCACCCAGCAGCGCCACTGGAAACAGCTGCACCGCCCCAAAGCGACCCGGCTCTAACGGAGGCCTCCCATGTCCGACGAAACCGCCGTCGGCGTGTTCGCCAGCCGCGAGCAAGCCACGGCCGCTATCGCGTTGTTGCAGGCGCACGGCTTCGCGCTGGAGCAGGTCAGCCTGGTGATGCCGGACACGACGCTGGCCCAGGCCGGCGCCGCGGACGAAGTGGCGACCGGGGCGGTCGTCGGCGGGGTGCTGGGTGGGTTAGGCGGCCTGCTGCTGAGCGCCGGCCTGTTGACGATCCCGGTGGTCGGGCCCGTGCTGGCCGCGGGCCCGCTGCTGGCGGCGCTGGGCGGCGCGGCCGTGGGCGCCGGCACGGGAGGCATCGTGGCCGCGCTGCGCAGCGCCGGCCTGACCGAGGCCCAGGCGCGCCACCTGGAGCGGCAAGTGCAGGCCGGGAACGTGCTGGTCACGGTGGCCACGACCGATCGCCATGAAGAAGCCCGCGCGTTGCTGCGGCAGGCGGGCGCGACCGAAACCGATTTTAGCCTGGCGGGAGATGAAAAATGACCCAACCGGAACGCGCCGCCGCGGGCGGCGCCAGCAAGACGCCCGACAGCCCGGTCGCTCCGGCGCCGGCCCCCCTGGAGCTGATCGGCCCCCCGCAGGCGCCCGCCGTCGAGGGCGCCCCGGCCGGCCCGACGACCGTGCTGCTGATCGCCGCCCATCCCGACGACCCCGAGTTTAGCTCGGCGGGCACCATCGCCCAATGGGTGGCCGCCGGCCTGCATGTGGTCTACGTCCTGGTGACCAGCGGCGATAAAGGCACCGCCGATAAGGCGATGACCAATGCCCGCCTCTCCAGCGCTCGGGAGCAAGAACAGCTCGCCGCGGCCCACGAAGTGGGCGTCGACGAGGTGGTCTTCCTGCGCTTCCCCGATGGCCTGGTCCAGCCCGACCTCCGGCTGCGCGGCGAGATCACCCGCCAGATCCGGCGCTATCGCCCCTACGCGGTCCTGGTCCACGACCCCCTGACGCTGTTCTACAACAACCAGTTTATCAATCACCCCGACCACCGGGCCGTCGGCACGGCGACCGTCGACGCGATCTACCCCACAGCCCGCGACCCGCTCCAATATCCCGAGCAGATCACCGAGGAGGGGCTGGAGCCGCATAAGGTGAAAGAGATCTATCTCTGGGGCAGCGATCAGGCGAATGTGGTCAGCGACATCAGTGCCGTGCTGGACAAGAAGATCGCGGCGCTACGCCATCATGCGACACAGGTCGGCCCGGCCGAGGAGCTGGCCGATCGCATCCGCACCCGCGCGGGGGAGACGGGGGCGCTGGCCGGCGTCCCGTATGGCGAAGCCTATCGCCGCGTCGTGATGCGCGCCTGAGATCGCGCGCTGGCCGGTGCCCCGCCTCAGGCCTGCTCCGCGAAAGGCCAGTCCGGCAGGCGCTCCCGGTTGCGGCACCAGGCCGCCGGGATGCCGTCCGGGCCGGTATACATGACGACAATGCCTCCCACGATGCCGCAGTTTGTGTCGATATCGCCGCGGCCGGCCGGCGTGTGCCAGAGG